>CAZUSP010000007.1:0-21988 GCA_964623505.1 uncultured Candidatus Saccharibacteria bacterium | reverse complement strand
TTCGACCCTCACCACCGCCATGAGGATGATCCACCGCCGCCATGGCCGATCCGCGAACAACCGGTCGGCGGCCCCTTTTCCGCGACACTCCGGCCTTGCCCCAGTTGGTAAAACGATGATGGGGATTGGAGACTTGCCCCACGGTCGCCAAACACTCTTCTCGGATCTTTCGGATCTCGGTTGAAGGCAGTTTCAGATGAGTATAGCCACCCTCATGAGCCAAGATCTGGGCCGAAGTTCCAGCTGAACGGACCAACCGGCCACCCTGTCCTATCTTCAACTCAATATTATAAACCAATGAACCAACCGGTATCTGCTTTAACGGCCGCCGATCGCCGGGCCTTAAAGCCGTGCGCTCACCCGAAACAATCTGGTCGCCGATCCCGAGGCCTTGAGGGGCAATTATGTAGCCCATCTGTCCGTCTTGATATCGGATTAAAGCAATGTGGGCCGTGCGGTTAGGATCATACTCCAGAGCGATCACCTCGGCCGGAATATCCCGGCGGGATCTCTTGAAATCAATTAATCGGTATCGGCGTTTGACCCCTCCGCCTCGATGACGAACCCTGATCTTTCCGCCGCTCCTTCCGGCCCAGCTCTTTAATGGTTTCAACAGTTTGGCAAAGCGAGGATTGGACAACCCCTTCCGACTCACTCTTTTCATTCCTCTCCGCCCAGCGCTTGTTGGTTTGTAAATTTTCATAGCCATAAACCTTAATCCTAGCTGTTTTAGGAGGCGATTTCAATCTTATCACCCTCTTTCAGTGTAACCACTGCTTTCTTGATGCCAGAGCGATAACCCGGCCGACCCCGCCACGACTTTGGTCGATCGGGACTATTAATGATGTTGACCTTGATCACCTTGACTTTATAAAGCAGTTCGACCGCTTTTTTTGTTTCCACCCGGTTGGCCCGTGAGCTGACTTTGAATATATACTGGTTGTTCCCGGCCAAAAAGGCTCCTTTTTCTGAAACATGAGGCGACTCCAGGGTTAAAAAAGCCAAATCGCTTTTAAGGTCAGCGGCCATCGGAGTTTCTTTAAACTCCGGCTTGACCACGGGTTTTGCCGCCGGTTTAACCGGTTTGATCACCTTTTTCCGCTGATTTTCTTTTTTAAAATAATCAAGAACGCTCATGATGCAAATTTGGTCTTGATCTCAGCCAGGGCGCCCTTGGTCAAGATCAAGTAACGGACGCTTAAAATATTTAATGCGGTCAACTGGTCGACCCTGGTCACTGTCAACCCAGATATGTTGCGAGCCGCCCGGAACAGATCACGGTCATCTTGAGCCATCACCAGTAAGGCCGAGCTGCGCCAGGGCAGCTTATCGATCAGGCCGGCTGCTTCTTTGGTTTTGACCGACTTGAGCTTTAGATCGTCAACGACCAGGACCTGGCTATTCTTGGCCTTTTCGGACAAAGCTCCGATTAAGGCCCGACGAGCCATCTTTTGGTTAACCTTTTGTTTGTAATTCCGTTCACTGTTTGGTCCAAAGACGACCCCGCCGCCGACCCAAAGAGGCGAACGAATTGAGCCGTGTCTGGCCCGGCCGGTGCCTTTTTGCCGCCATGGTTTGCGGCCGCCGCCGCTTACTTCCGAACGGTCTTTGGTCGAAGCAATAACTATCCGGCGGTTGGCTTGCTGGGCAACCATCACCTGATGCAGCAATTCCGGACTCACTTCCTGCCCAAAGGCCTCCTTGGGCAAAAGGGTTTCTTTGGTCATTTCTCCAGATTGAGTATAAAAAGGAGCCTTCATTTTGCGATGATCATCAATAAAGATTTTTTGGGTCCCGGCACCGCTCCCTTAACCGCCAAAAGATTGTTATCGCGGTCGATTTCAACTACCTCCAAATTAGAAACCGTTGTTCTTTGGCAGCCCATCTGTCCCGGCATCTTTCGGCCCTTAACAACCCTTTGCGGAAAACGAGAGCCGACCGAACCTAGAGTTCTGACTTGGCCATAACCGCCGTGACTGGTATTGCGCCCGGCAAAGCCCCAGCGCTTGACCACTCCCTGAAAACCTCTCCCTTTGGATCGGCCGACCACTCTAACCTTGTCTCCCGGAGAAAAGAGATCAACCATCAGTTGATCGCCAACCTTGAAACTGTGCTCACCGTCAAATCGAAATTCTCTCAAAAAACGAAATTTCCGGCCCTTCGGCTCAAATCCGACCTGAACCGCTTGATAGCCGTCTTTTTCCTGATCTTTTATCTGAACAACCTGGCATGGCCCGGCTTGAATCAAAGTCACCGGGACAACTTTGTTGTCCTGGAATACCTGACTCATGCCTAATTTTCGACCCAAGATTGATTTCATAATTACAACTGAAAACCGGGCCAAGCCCGGCTATCAACGGGAACCCCTTTCCGGGCGCCCATCAATCCACTAACTGGCTTCGATTTTAATGTCTACTCCGGCCGGCAAATTCAAGTCCCTCAAGGCATCGACAATGTCGGCCCCGGGATCAAGAATATCGATCAGCCTTTTATGAATTCGTGTCTCAAATTGTTCATGGGAATCTGCATGAACAAAAGCTGAACGGTGAACTGAATACTTGTGAATCCGGGTGGGCAAAGGAACCGGGCCAGCCACCTCCACGCCATAACGTTGGGCAATCTTGATGATCTGCCGAGTGCTGCTGTCCAGAATTCGGTGGTCGTAACCCTTCAGCTTGATCCGAATCTTTCTTTTAAAAGTGCTCGATTCCTTGGCCATCAACTCAATGCCGTTTATTTAATGATCTTGGTCACCACTCCGGCTCCAACCGTGCGGCCTCCTTCACGAATGGCGAACTTCTGCTGTTCCTGCAAGGCAATTGGCGACTGCAAGGTCACTTTACCGGAAATCGTATCCCCCGGCATAACCATCTCGGTTCCCGCTGGCAGGGTAACCTCTCCGGTCACATCGGTGGTGCGGATATAGAACTGGGGCTTGTATCCAGTGAAGAAAGGAGTGTGGCGGCCACCTTCATCCTTGGTCAAGATATAGGCCTCGACCTCAAATTCGGTGTGCGGAGTAATGGTGCCAACCGCGGCCAAAACCTGCCCTCGCTCAACATCCTCTTTTTTAATACCTCGCAGTAAAATACCGACATTGTCGCCGGCTTGAGCGTCTTCCAACGTCTTGTTAAACATCTCCAAAGAAACAACTGTTACCTTTTGGGTGGCCCGGATGCCAACCAGTTCAATTTCTTGTCCGGCTTTGATCACTCCCCGCTCCACCTTTCCAGTAGCTACCGTACCTCGTCCTTCGATTGAAAAGACGTCTTCAACCGGCATTAGGAAGGGTTTGTCCATCTCTCGAACTGGATCAACAAAGTGATTGTCAACTGTCTCAAGCAACTGCAAAATCGGCTTGATTGATTCGTCTTCCAAAGAGCTGGCCTCCATTGCCTTGAGGGCCGAACCGCGAATAATCGGCGTCTCGTCTCCGGGAAACTCATACTTCTTTAAAAGCCCCCTGACCTCTTCTTCGACCAGTTTAATCATTTCTTCATCATCAACCTGATCAACCTTGTTTAAGAAAACAATGATTGAAGGCAGGCCGACCTGACGAGCCAGCAAAATATGTTCCCGGGTTTGAGGCATTGGTCCCTCGACCGCTGAAACCACCAAAATAGCCCCATCCATCTGGGCCGCACCAGTGATCATGTTCTTGATGTAGTCGGCGTGTCCGGGACAGTCAATAAAAGCGTAGTGACGCTTTTCCGTCTCAAACTCGGTATGAGAGATTGAGATGGTCAAACCTCGCTCCTTTTCCTCTGGAGCCGAGTCAATCTCACTTACCCCCTTGCGGGATCCGGGCAGATTCCTGAGAGCCGTTGTTTTCAGGATAGCTGCCGTTAGGGTCGTCTTACCGTGATCAACGTGACCTATGGTCCCGATGTTCAGATGAGGCTTCCCTCTCACAAATGCTTCTTTCGCCATTTTAAATCAAAAAATTAATTGTAATTTCAACACCACAACCCCCTCCTTCAAGCAGAATAATAGCAGACCAAAGACCAACCGTCAATGATTCTGATTATTATAAGGGCAGATCATCGATGAACAGCTCTCTGTCTTCGAGATGTTCCGTCGACTCCGGACGATCTGGGATCATTGGCCGAATATCCGATGGTTTTTTCAGCCGCTGATAATCCTGATAGCCCATAACCACTAATGGCGGCTTCCCATCAACAACGATCAGCGCTCGGCCGCCACTTTCCAGGATGAATTTTTCTATCTCTGACCACTCCATCAACGTTTTCTCCCCGCAATAATTTCTTCACCAATATGTCGGGGCACTTCGTTATACTCCTTGAATTCCATGGTGAAGTTGGCTCGACCTTTGGTTAGTGAGCGCAGCGAAGTGGCGTAACCGAACATCTCGGCCAAGGGCACCTCGGTCTCGATCACTTTAACTTTTTCCCGATTAAAAGTATCAAGTATTTTGCCTCGACGAGCGCTTAGATCACCCATGACATCGCCAAAGAACTCTTCCGGCGTCACCACTTCTACTTTCATCACCGGCTCCAATAAAACTGGCTGGGCCCGGCGGCTTATCTCCCGGAAGGCGCGGCTGGCCGCGATTTTGAAGGCCATCTCCGAAGAGTCAACCTCGTGAAACGACCCATCGTAGACGGTAGCCTCAATATCAATCACCGGATAGCCGGCCAACACTCCCGTGCCCATAGCTTCTTTGACCCCCTTTTCAATAGCCGGAATGTATTCTTGAGGAATGGCGCCCCCTTTAATGGCATTGACGAACTTGAATCCTTCACCTCTTTGGAGCGGGGTTAGTCTTAGGCAAACATCCCCATACTGGCCACGTCCGCCAGACTGATGAACGTACTGGCCCCGTCCCTCAGCGGCAATTAAAATGGCCTCGCGATAAGAAACTTCCGGTCGGCCGACATTGGCTTCGACGCCGAACTCTCTCCTGATCCGGTCAACAATTATATCTAAATGGAGCTCGCCCATGCCGGAGATGATCATTTCTCCCGTATCGGCATCGCGAGAAACCTTTAGGGTTGGATCCTCCTCAATCATTCTTCTCAAGGCCGCATCAAGCTTGTCTTGATCAGCCTTGGCCTTGGGTTCAATGCGGACTGAAATAACCGGCTCGGGAAACTCAATGTTCTCGAGAATAATTGGATCATCCTCATCGCAAAGAGTGTCTCCGGTCCGAGTGCTTTTCAGACCAACCGTGGCGGCGATGCCGCCGGCATGAACGGCTTCCACCTCTTGGCGATTGTTGGAGTGCATTCTAAGAATGCGGCTGATTCTTTCTTTCTGGCCAGTTCGAGAATTTAAAACATATGAACCCCGCTTCAACACCCCGGAATAAACCCGGAAAAAAGTCAAAGTTCCGACATAAGGATCGGAAGCGATCTTGAAAACCAAAGCCGAGAAGGAAGAATCGTCACTTGTTTCCCGACGCACTGGTTCATTTTTCAAATTGATTCCCTCCACCGGAGGCAGATCAAGCGGACTGGGCAGATAATAACAAACTGCATCAAGCAGATGCTGGATGCCTTTGTTCTTTAAAGCCGATCCGCATATAACCGGAACCAGCCGGTAGTCCAACACCGCCCGGCGGAGACCCGCCTTTAGTTCGTCCAAACCGATCTCTTCATTGTTGAGATATTTTTCAAGCAAATCGCTCTCGGTGGCAATTTGCTCAATCAAAACATCTTGATAGTCTTTGGCCGTGGAAAGCATCTCGGCCGGTACTTCTTCTTCCCGAAGAGGCGCCTTGAGATCATCCGTAAAGTAGTAGGCCTTCATTTTAAGCAAGTCGATCACTCCATTGAATTCATCCTCCTGACCGATTGGCAGCTGGATCGGCACCGCCTTTTGAGTTAATTTTTTCTGGATCGAGGCCAACCCGGCTTTAAAGCTGGCTCCGGTGCGATCAAGCTTGTTGATAAAACAGATCCGGGGCATCTCAAACTTGTCCGCCTGGCGCCAAACCGTCTCGGACTGGGGCTCCACTCCGGCCACTCCGTCAAAAACAATCACCGCTCCGTCCAACACCCTTAAAGATCTCTGCACCTCAACGGTAAAGTCAATGTGGCCCGGTGTGTCAATAATATTGATTCGACATTTTTGCTCTGGATCATCAGTTGGGTGCCAGTAGCAGGTGGTGGCCGCCGAAGTAATGGTAATGCCCCGCTCTCTTTCCTGCTCCATCCAGTCCATAATGGCTGTCCCTTCATGAACCTCGCCGATCTTATGGGATATGCCGGTAAAGAAAAGAATCCGTTCGCTGACGGTTGTCTTGCCGGCATCAATGTGGGCAATAATGCCGATGTTTCTAATTTTTTCTAAAGGATAATCTCGCTTCATAACAAAAATAAAAGAGATGGCTCTTTATCTGGGCCCATTCATGATCAACGGGCAAAATGAGCGAAGGCCTGATTGGCCTTAGCCATTTTATGAGTATTAATTTTCTTCTGGATGGCTCCGCCCTCTCCTTTGGTGGCGGCGATCAACTCATCGGCTAATTTTTCAGCCGTCGACCGACCTTTGCCCGAATAGGCTGCCTCCAGTATCCAACGGAAAGCCAGCGCCTGCTGTCTTTTACCCTTGACCTCGTGAGGAACCTGATAGGTGGCTCCGCCAACTCTTTTTGACTTCACCTCCAGCAGCGGAGACACTTGTTTAACCGCCTCCTGAAAAACAAGCAAGGGGTCCTGCTTGGTTTTCTTCCTGATCAAATCAAAAGATCGATAGACCACCCGACGGGCTGTCTCTTTCTGACCGCAGACCATCAAAGTATTGATGAACTTGGCCAGCTCAACGCTTTGATAAACAGAATCGGGATCTATTTTTCTAAATCTGGTTGTAGCCATCTTATTTTGCCTTCTTGGTTCCGTATTTGGATCGACTGCGGGTCCTTTTCTCCACTCCAGTGGTGTCCATTGTTCCGCGGACAATGTGATAGCGCACTCCCGGTAAATCCTTGACTTTGCCGCCCCGAATTAAAACCACGGCGTGCTCTTCCAGGCTGTGGCCCTCCCCGGGAATATAGGCGGTCACCTCTTTGCCATTGGACAACCTGATTCGAGCCACTTTTCTTAAGGCCGAATTCGGCTTTTTAGGAGTGACCGTAAAGACCCGAATACAGGTGCCTCTTTTGAAAGGAGAAAAGTAGCGAGATGGTTTGTTCTTTAAGTGATCAAAACCAAACCCCAGCACTCCTCTCTTTTCGGACTGAGAGCCGGTCTTTCTCTTTTTTTTAACTAATTGGTTGATTGTCGGCATAAGAATGATTTAACCCGCCAATACTAACAAAAGAACACTGGGCTGTCAATAAAAAACACCCAAGCCGGGTGTTCCGGTAATCAGCCGGAATAATACCAGTACTACTGGTATGATCAGTCTAAACAAAAACACCACAAAAAACAATAGGACCAGAAGACTGTTCTGGGCGATAAACATTTTTATTTTATCGAATCTCGCTGGCAAAAGAGTGAAAAGAATGTGTGAGCCGTCTAATGGCGGAACCGGCATCAGATTGAAAACAGTCAGTAAAATATTAATCCAGACGATCATCTGAAACAAAAAGTAAAGATTGGTTGAAAAAGTTGTTTCCAGCCCAAAACCGATCATAACCCTCAGCAACAACCCAAAGAACAAAGCAATGATCAGGTTGGCGGCCGGCCCGGCAAACGAGACCTTGGCCTCACCGTATCTCTGATCTTTGAAGTTGAGCGGATTAACCGGAACCGGCTTGGCCCAGCCAATAATGAAATCAGCACCCATCAATATTAATAGTCCCGGAACAAGAACTGATCCGAGCGGATCGATGTGCCTAATCGGATTCAGACTTAATCGGCCCATCATCTTGGCCGTTGGGTCGCCCAAATAATCAGCCATCATTCCGTGACTGATTTCATGAGCGATTACCGAAATAAGCAAGATTACAATAAAAACTAAACTAAAAAACAACTCCATTGCATTATCAGGAATAATGTTTTATTATTGTATCATTATGACCAAAGAATGCCAAATCTGTCAGAAACAACCACAGAAGGCCGATGGGTCAAGCTACGCGGGAAATATAATCCGGGTGGTCTCAGAAAGCACAAGCCAAACTTTGGCTGGCTAAAGCTAAGTGGTCAAAGAATGAGAGTCTGTGTTCGTTGTTTGAAAAAATACTCGTCGGGCAAATAACTTCTCGACGACGGGGTGTCGTATAATGGTTATTATGCAGGGCTGGGGGTCCTGTGACCCGGGTTCGATTCCCGGCGCCCCGACCAATCTAAATATTGCGGATTTTGCGGGCAGTTTGTTTGCTCGCTCACCTCGTCTCTGGCGGAACTTCGCCCGCATTTTTCCAAATATTTCGACACAAAATCAGGCGGACGGACAAAATCAAAAATCAGTTTTCTGTCCAGCAAACGGCGGTTCGTTTCAATTTTTTTCCGCCGATGATTTTATTTCATAAAAATCATCGGTTAAAACAGGTTTTTCGGCGTGACGAGTGGTTTTTATTCATTCCCGCAAGGGTTTAATCCAGTTGTTTCCCTTTCGCCCAAAATCAGACTTTCTTCGGTTAAGGTTTGTTTTTGTTTTGATAAGTTCGTCTTTTTTGACAAAGCAGGTTTCTTTTTCAATCGAACCGTCTAAAAAAGCGTTGACCAGCTTATCAAGTTTCGTTTCCGTTTCTTTGGTTTTCTCATCAAGACGTCTAGATTGGTCGCAGTTGCTAAACGAAGCGCAAACCTTTTTTGAACAAAGTCCAGATTGATTGCCGCGCTTCACGTGGCAGATATCAAAGCGGAACACCCGGACGAATTTTGTACCAACAAAGTTGGCGCACTATCACAAAGATGTTGCCCCAGCCCCAGAATACCGGGGCCGGGATTTAACAACATGGCAACCCATCGGTTAGCTTATAACATTTAATTGCAAGAACTTAGTAATTAGTTTATTATGTGTAATGTGAATAAAATTCAACAACAAATCAGATCCAAAAAACCATTTCTAATTTATCACAACGATGAAGATGAAATGGCCTTTGCCGTTCCAGCTGAATTCCTGACGCGAGATCTGTACAAAGTACTTCGTGAATTCGCAACAAGCGATATAGTTCTTATGATTCCACAGCCAGTAGCCAAAAAGCTGGGCATGCATTATCTAAGCGAGTCGCTTGAATTAAGCGCGGATCTTGATGAACACGTCAAAGACGCCATTGTTAAGTCTCACGCTGGTCCAACATTTGATCTGAAAGAAGTTAAAACGGGTTCGGCCGATCAGGACAAGGTTTTGGCCATTAAATCTCTTTCCGAGATAGTGGCCAACAATCGATGCGAAGAGTTCAGCGATAGATTTGTGATGCCCGGTCACATTCGAACTTATATTGCTCGCAAGGGCTTGTTGTCAGAGAGAGTCGGTCACACCGAACTGGGTGTTTTCATGTGTTTGTATGCGGGATTGTCGGGAATGATCTGCATGGTTACTATCAGAGATAAGCACAGTGGACGTCCTTTAAATAAAATCGAGGGTGAAAATTTCTCCGCTCAAAATAAGTACCCCGTCTTCTACGAAGATGACATTTTGGACCTTTACACAAAACAGCAAAGAAATATCGGCGATCAGCGAGATGCCAATCTTTCAAAAGAGAAATTAATAAATGATTACGTTAAACTTGTGCAAATACGAGAATTTGAGAATATTTTAGAAAAACTATTTAAAAAAAATAAAATCCAGGGTTCATATCATTTGGCAATCGGACAGGAAGCAACCGGCGTGGCCTTGGGCAACGTCATCGAACCAGGCGACACGGTTTTTGTCACTCATCGCGGTCATCATATTGCCCTGGGCCTGGGAATTGATCCTCGGAAGTTCTTTTTAGAATGCATCGGTGACGAAAAAGGTTTAAACCGGGGCCTCTCCGGTCCAATGCACTTTTTCGCTGATGGATCAAACCGCATCATCGCCAACGGTATAGTTGGCGCCAATGCTCCGATTTCGACCGGCGTCGCCCTGTCAAACAAAATTAGTCAAAACAATAAAGTTTGCATAAACATTATCGGCGAGGGATCTCTCGATGAAGGAGCGGTGCATGAATCACTAAATATTGCCAGTATCTGGCAAGTTCCTCTGATGATAATATGTGAAAACAATTTTTACTCACAAAGCACACCGATTAAAAAGCACTTACCGACTGAAAATATTTCGACTCTCATTGAGAATAGTTACAAAATTGAGGCGGAAAAAGTTGCTGAAGGGACGGACCTGCTGGTCCTTGAAACTCGACTCAGAAATGTCATGGAGGTGGTTAGAAAAAACTCTCAACCTGTTTTTGTGGAAGTTATGACCTACCGTTTTTGCGGACACTCGATGAGTGATACCCAGCAAGTATATAAAGATGCGGCCCGAGAACAGTATTGGCTAAAACGAGATCCAATAAAGATCTTTGAAAAATTTCTTTTGAATGAAATGAAAGTTTCGCCTGATGAGATGATGGAGACAAAACAAGAGGCGATAAATAAAATAACGAAACTGATTAATGACATACTTTGAAGCAATAAAAAAAGCGGTCTCTGAAAAATTAAGAAGTCAAGAGTCGTTATATGTCTTTGGTCAAGACATATGTAGCTGGGGAGGGTATGGAGAAGTTTTTAAGGGACTGCCTGAAAAATTCCCGTCAAATTTTTTTGATACTCCAATCGCCGAAGCAGCCACAACTGGAATCGCAACCGGTATGGCCATTATGGGTAAACCAACCTTAGTTGAGTATGCATTTTTCGACTTTATTTTGCATGCCACCGATCAAATCATAAATAATGCTTCCAAGATTAGCTTTTTTTCTGGGAAAAAGGTATTGGTTCCGTTAACTCTCTATGTCACATTAAACTCAAACCGGCAATATGGGGCAACACATTCGCAGTCGCTTGAATTTGTTTTTTCGAATATTCCAGGTCTTGAAGTCGTTTTTCCTTCAAATGCCACCGATGCTTATGAGATGTTCAGGCAAAGACTTTCCTCAAATGCGCCGGGATTATTTGTCACCCATAAACTGCTTCTGGAGAGTGAGTTTGAGCCGAACCCGGTCAAAGAAGGGAGGGCGCGTGTTACCAAAAAAGGAAATGATTTGACGATATTTAGTTACGGAAGAAGCATTGAAATTGTACGTCACTTGATTTCAGAACTTGACCCAAAGAAAGATGCCCCAATGAGAGGAATTGAGCTAATTGATTTAAGATATCTGACCAACATCGATTACGACACTTTGATTAAATCTGTCTTAAAAACCAAGCGAGTGCTGGCAATCGAAGAGGGTTATGGAGCAATTTCCAAAAAAGTTCTTGGAGAGTTGGCCACCCGGACTAATCGCAATCAAATTGAATTTCATAGTTTAACCAGCAGTTTTGAGAGCATCGGCCCGAGCAATGAAAAGAATGTTCTGATCGATAAATACAAAATATTCGACAAAATAAAAACCATCCTTGAGTGATTGTGTTAACAATCTTAAATATGGGAAATGTCTGCGCCGTCTTGCCTAAAAGCGGCGGAACGGGAAAAAGAGAAAGGTCAAAAAAATTTACTCTTCGGCCAATGCTTCTGCCTGTTGCAAAATCAACTTATCCATTTCGTCTCCCGTCTCTTCCTCAATTTGGTCCAGTTCGGAGCAAATTTTTTCAATCGCGGTAATTGATTCATTAACCTTAGAACCAATCTCGTTAAATTGAGTCGCCGATTCGCTGACTATTTGATCTATCTCTCTCGCCACACCGTTTGCTTCATCAAGCAGGACTTGCAGTTGAGCGTTGGTAGATGGACCGGGTTTTTGGGTGATCTTGTTTCTCATGTTCATCTAAATTTTAATTCAATACACTTTATTTTTCAGCTTCTGCTGTTTTCTCAAAAAATGCGTTTATGCTTTGATTAAACTGCTCCATCGGCATTCTTTTAAATTTTAGATATTTACCGAGAATATTTTTGAAACTATCTAAATCTAATTCGTAATCTTCGGATAAACGGGTTGCTCGCAAAAAATCTTTCAGGTCAACAAACCTGCCAGCATCTTTATATGTTTCTTTTATAAAAGCATTCCAGCCAGCCAACAAGGCCGCCGTTTGTAATCGCTTCTCACCTTCAGCTTTTTCTTCAATATCACTTTCTGCTTCAAACCTGCTCATGGTTGACTTTCTTTCATGACTCGCTTCGGCTCGTCGACGAGTCCTGACCTCTTCTTCACCGGTAAATACCTCTCCTTTTTGTCTGGTGGCGACATCAACTTTGATCGGCCTTCTTTCTTTCACTCGCACAAATTCTTCCCGCTTGTCCCGGTATGGATTAGCTTTTGCGTCAATCTGCGCAATTCTTTCGTTTATTTCCGCTTTACGCCAAGCAAGATTTTCCCTTTCTGTTCGTACTTTTTTCCGACCATCGGCCAACACTTTGTCAAGTTGTTTGATTGCCTCAAATTTTCTAATTGCCTTTTCCGACATTCCCCCCCGACGCAAGGCGTCTTCTATTTGATTTTTCTTTTTTTCTATATCGCCAAGTCTGGCAAGCGACTCTTTGTGCCTTGCTTCAGTGACGGCAACAAGCAAATCGGTTTGGTCCCTGAAAGTTTGGAGTCTCTCTAGCTCCGCCTCCATCGGTCTAAGTCTTTCTTCGTAATGTTCAATGAGTTTGTCAGCCACTCGGTCCCTTTCATTTGTATACAATTTTGTTTTATTGTCCCTGGCCTCAAGTTTTGATTGGGCGCCGTCTCTCTCCCTCAACAAAACCGCTTTTTGCCGATCAATGTCTTGTAGCTTTATCTGCAAAGATTCGACGCCAGGCATGTTCTGTCGTCTCAAGCTTTCAATAACAGACTCAATTTCTTTTTTGGATTGGTCAAATGCGTCAATATGCAAACCTAAGCCATTTATTTTATCCCCAAGCTTAATGGCTTTTTCTTGGTGTCGGTCAATCAAAAATTGGTTGTAGGCTACTTCCATCCTGCCAACAATTTTACTGACACCCGGAGTTCTATGGAGACCTTCGTAAACTTGATTGGTAATTCTTCTTCCCTCCTCTGACATTCTTCCGAAAAAAGATTTATTTTCAGAACTCAAAACAGATGCCGTATTTTCACTGGCCCTGGCTTGCTCTGCGGCTTTTTCCTGACTTTTAACCTCTTCCGGAGTCGGGGTTTTTCGTGCCTCTTGCTCCGGTGTTGGTGTTATTGGCGGTTTCTCGAAAGACATAATGTTTTATTTTAAAGGCAACGCTTTAAGCATACCAAATTCAAAAAGTAAACACAATAACCCGGCCACTTCCAAGTAAAGCGGCGCAGATATTCCTCCCAGACTCTCCTTCCCGCGCCATTCGGACGAATCAGCCCGCCCCGCGCGTCGGCGCAGAGCCAAACAGAAAAACTGTCCACCTTATTAATCTCGGAAAAACCGCTAAGTTCTATTCTGATATCTCGCCAGAGACTTGCTCTCCTTCGAGGTCATGATCCTGGTCGCTTTTTTTATAATAAGGAATTATGTGAAAATGGACGTGTTCAATTTCCTGTCCGGCTTCCCGGCCATTCCTTTGAATTATTTCCATTCCACCGGGTTTAAATTTCTCTTGAATTATTTTAGCCGTTTTTTGCACAGCGGAAATTAATGCCTGCAAGTCATTTTTTTCTACTTCTAAAATATTTTCAAAATGCTTTTTGGGAATAATTAAAGTATGTCCGGAGGCCAAGGGCTTGATGTTTAAAAAAGCCAAATTATTTTCATCTTCATAAACCCGGCGGCAAGGAATTTCTTTTTTTACAATCTGACAAAAAATACAGTTAGACATTTTAATATTTACTTTTTAACCGTCCGCTCCACGTAATCGCCGGTCTTGGTATTAACCCGGACAATATCTCCAGCTTCAATAAACAACGGCGCCTTTATTTGCACGCCCGTCTCCAAAGTAATCATTTTAAACAAACTCTGCGCACTATTCCCCTTAATATTTGGCGGCGCTTCAATAACCTCTAGTTCAATTTTAATCGGCAAGTCTATGCTGCGAATTTTATCTTCAAAAAATAATGCCCGAACCAAAGATTCTTTTTTTAAAAAATGCCCCTCGTTTCCCACAATCGCTTCTTCAACGGCAAATCTTTGAGACGGATTTTTAGAATGGCAAAAATGATACATTCCCCGGTGATGATAAATATATTTAAGTTCTTGATATTCAATCTCTGCTTCTTCAAATTGGTCGGCGGGCTTAAAGGTTTTAGACAGCACCCGGCCGTTAATTAAATTCTTGATTTTTGTCTGCCGGCAGGGATTGCCCTGGGCCACGTAAATATGTCGCACTTCCAAAACCTGCCAGGGCGATTTTTCATGTATGAATACGGTGCCTACTTTTAAATCACTAATAGAAAGCATATCAATCATTGAATAATTCCTCCTCCCAAACACGTCTTCCCTCGGTAAAATGCCGTAATCTGGCCCGGTGTAACAGCTTTCTGTGATTCTTGAAAAACAATCTTGGCGCTATTTTTCCTAGAAAAAAGCATCGCTCTTTTCAGCGGCTGCTGGAAACGGCATTTGGCCTGCACTTTTATTGGTTTTTCCGGTGCTTTCCCGGAAATAAAATTAACCTCAGACAAAACAACTTCTCGAGAGAAAAGCACGGGATCTTCGGATTCATTGGTCACAAAAAGAAAATTATCTTTATAATCAAAACCGGTTACCCAGTAAGGGCCTCCGCTGAGTTCGATCCCCTTTCTCTGACCAATGGTAAAAAAGTGAAGACCCAAATGCTCTCCTAAAATACGGCCTTTTTTATCAATTATTTTTCCCTTTTTAATTCCGATGGTTTCTTTTAGCAGCGACTTTATGGAACTATCCTCAACAAAGCACAGGTCTTGGCTCTGTCTTGGACTCGCATCTATTTTTTCTTTTTTGGCCATCTCATAAACCTGAGCCTTGGTCTGTTCTTCCAAAGGCAAAATAAGTTTGGAGATTTGGTTTGGTGAAAGCAAACATAAAAAATAACTTTGATCTTTTTTCTTGTCTTTTGCTTGGAGTAAAAAATATTTATCCCCTCTTTTTTCTGTTTTCGCGTAATGACCGGTAGCTATTTTTTCTATCCCCTGTTTTTGGGCAAACGAAAGCAGAGCTGCGATTTTGACATCACGATTGCAAAATAAACAAGGGCTGGGAGTGGTGTTGTTTTTTAACGATTTGACAAAATAATTTATAACCGCTCTCTGAAATTCCTTCCGGGCATCAATTATTAAATGCGGAACCCCATATTGTCCACAAACCCTTTTGGCTCTTAAAATATTCTCCTTTGAACAGCAAATATTTTCTTTTAATCGGTTTTTACTGCTTTTCCAGTAAGAAAACCTTAAAGACACCCCTATCGGTTCGAACCCCTGTTCTTTTAGAAGATAAAGTGCCACCGAAGAATCTACTCCCCCGGACATACCTAAAACCACTTTTTTGCTTTTTGAAATCATTAGTGGGACAATTGTTTTTTAAAATCCAGCTTTGATCTTTTTTTCTATTATTTTTCTTTCTTTTCCAACTCTTGATGCCGCTTTTTTGATTCTAATTGAATTTCTTTGAAAAAACAAATGGTCGGGAATAATTTCAGGGGAAACAACTCGTTTCCGTTCTACGAAGCAAGCCGCGCCTTTTTATCTTTTAGAATAAACCAAGCCCAATCTTTTCCCTTATCTTTCCCAGCCGACTCTCTAAAAAGAACAAGTTATGCATGGTTAATAACTTACCGGCCAGCTGTTCTTTGGCTCGAAATAAGAAGTTCAGCTGGGATAGATTATAATTCTGACAAGTCGGACACGAACAGCTTCGCTCGATCGGTCGAAAAACACAGCTATAACGGCTTGATTTGATGTTTATCGCCCCGTAAGTAGTAAAAGCTTGCCCGTGGCGAGCCACCCGGGTCGGCAAGGCGCAATCAAACAAGTCAATCCCCAGCTTGATGATCTTTTCTAAAACATCAAGGTCGCCGATGCCCAGAAGATGCCGGGGCCTTTCCGGATCAGCTACTTTTTGAACCCAAGAAATTATTCGGCTCATCTCTTTTTTATTCTTTCCCAGGGCGCCGCCAATAGCTATGCCAAAAACATCTAATTGGTTGACGAAACGAGCCGACTGTTCTCTTAGATCTTGATAGATGCCGCCCTGAACAATGCCAAAGACCTCCTGTTGCTTCTTTTGGCTATCTTTCCGGCGGACAGCTAAAAACCGCCGAAACCACTGATGACTTAACATCATCTCTCTTTGGGCCGTTTTATAGTCATCCAGGGGAGTGCCGCAAACATCTAAAAGATAAATAAAGTCAGCACCCAGTTTCTTTTGAACCCGATAAGCCATCTCCGGAGTGAGCAGTATTTCCCGCCCGTCTCGGGGAGATCTGAACCTGGCCCCCCTTGGGCCAATTTTCAACAGGTTGCGCCCCCTTTTTCGTTCTCCGCCCTCACCGGGAAAGATAGAACCCATTTTGCCTAAACCATACTCGCTCCCCTTGCCCAAAGAAAATATTTGAAATCCGCCCGAATCAGTGAAAATGGGTTTTTTGAAGTTGAAAAACTGATGCAAACCGCCCATCTTCTCGACTTGATCCAATGAATCAAGATCAATAAAATGAAAAGAGTTGGTAATTTGGCACTGAACTCCCGACTGAATTGTTTCTTCCTGGCTCAATCCGGCCTTGATCACGCCCAAAGTGGCCACCGGCATAAAGGCCGGTGTCTGAATCCGGCCATGAGGGGTGGTTATCTCCCCCACCCTGGCCCGGCTCTTCTTTGATTTTTTAAAAACCCTGAACTGAAACATTTAAATTATGAGAATTAACCTGTCACCATGAAAAATAATTACGCTTGCTCCTTTATTTTCCATCACTGCTGCATCCGACAGACTGGCTCTCAACCGGAGCCAAAACAGACAACATTTTGGGTTTAACTGACACCTTTGCCTTCGGCTCCAAAACAACCGGACTGCCGTCAACCTGGCCTTCTAGTTTGTCCTTACTCTCAATTATCATCTCCCGAAAAGTCAAGAAAGAAAAACGTCCGGGATCTTTAAGATGCATCTGGCTGATGACCTCGAAAACAGCCAGCGGAAGCTGCCAGTTGGGTGTTTGTCGCATCAGACAGGCATTCAGCCGGCCATCGTCCGGCCGGGCCCCCGGATGAAGATAGAAGATGCTGCCATAACGGGCAAAATTAGTGATCGTTAAAAAAGAGAGACCGCGAGAGTCAATCTCGCGACCATCGGCTTTGATCTTCAAAGACCAGAATCTTTCCTTCCGAATCATCATGGCCGCCGCGGCCGCCACATAGGCCGCTCGGGGCGCCCTTATCTTTTGAAAATTAGGCTTGATCTCCAGAGCCAGCTTATTTATCTCGGCATCTGTTCCGAAGCTCAATGTGCTCAAGAATATCTGGTCGTTAACTTGGCCGATATCAATCGAGCGGGTGCGGCCTTTTTTAATCACCTCCAAAGCTTGATCGAAATTGCTGGGAATATTCAACCCGGCCGCGATGTCGTTGGCCGTTCCGGCTGGAATAACGCCCAAAACAACCTCTGGATCAGACCGATCAAGAGAGTTGGCAATCCGATTAAGGGTGCCGTCACCGCCAAAGCCAACAAAAACCTTGACGCCCATTCTTTGTCTCTCCCCCACTTCTTGGTCAAAGTTAAAATCTTTTTTTTTAACCAAAACTATCTCGGCCTCCGGGAAAGAGGCCTTGATCCGCTGAAAAATAGGGGGCGCACTATTCATTGTCTGACCAGCGAATAGATTAACCAAGAAAACCATTGGACCCATAGCCATATTTTATGATCAATTATTAAAAAAAGGAAGCCCCGTGAACGTCACACGACGTCACGGGACCACACTACCCAGGCTCTCCCTAAGTTTGGCTATGACTGACCGGTGGAGCTTGCGGACTGCTTGCGGATGAATACCCATCCGCTCGGCTGCTTCTCTTTGGCTGAAGACCTGGTGGCCATTCAGCCCATAAAGAAGCTCGATCACCATCTTTTCCCCTGGGTCCAGTTTATCTAGCAATCGAGCTAGATTTCGAGACCGAATGAACGGCCCCTCTTCCGACTGGAAACTGCCCCGAAAAAGATCTTCTCCTTTGGTTTCCTTTACATCGACCGAGATTATTTCATTGATCAGGCGGACAGCCCGCCTGGCTACCATAATCTCAGCCGGGCTGATCTCCATCAGCTTAGCCAGCTCGTTTACTGTCGGCGGCCGCCCATTCTCAACGAAGAAAAGGTCGGCTGCTTCCCGAAGTTTACGAATTCGCCAGTGGACATTATGAGGCAGGTGAACCAGTGCTTCCGCCTCAATGGTGTTCAGCATGGCCTTCCGGATCCGCCAGGTGGCGAAAGTTGCCAGCCGATAGCCTCGACGCCAGTCAAACGCTTTGACCGCCTCAACCAGAGCCAGATTACCAGCCTGGACCAGGTCAGCAAATGGCGCTCCGCTCTTGTATCTATGGGCGATTGAGACCACCAATCTCAGACAGCCTCTGACTAATTGATCACAGGCGGCCTGGTTTCCGGCCTCGGCCTTCCTAGCTAGGCACAGTTCTTGATCTGTACTAAGTATTGGAAGGCGGGCTATCTCGGTCAAATACCCATCCACTCAAACCACCTCCTAACGTTCAAGAGCAGTGTTGACTTACATAGTAAAACAATTAACGTATGTCAACAACAGATAAGCTCCACCGCTCTGGGGTCCACCGAAAATACAGCGCACGTTTTCCGGCCGTTCCTTCAGTCGCAGCAACCTGTCCTCTGTCAGGCAGGCTTTTGAAACATAAAATCATTTCGGGCGCCTCTAGTCTTGACCACTTTTTCCTCGCAACAAGTTCTGAAATGATCAGATCCATATATTGTCGAGACACGCCAATCCGCTTCGTGATCTCTCACGAAGTTGCCTTCCCTTTCTGCTCTATGAGCTATACAACCTTTTCCTTATTTTTTATCTACCGTTCTGCTGTAAATCAATCTAATTTCAATTGTCAGGCAGTTGTCGGCTAACCTGTTTTATCTGGTTAGACCACCCTCTTGCTTGTTTCGAATTTCAGCTGACCGATGGTCGCCTGAAAACTTAGCCCTTCGTCCACTGACGGCTATAAGCATCTTTGAAGGTTTTGATCTTTTTAGCCTAAATTTACTCGGCCCCCGGACAATTGCCGATCTGGCGGCGATAAAACTCTATCAACCGTTCAATCTTAGCCCTGACCCTGGGGTTGCCAACCCCCGCCTTGAGACGATCCTGAACATCAGCCAGGTCCCTGGCCCCTCCGCGAACGGCATTGGCAATATCCTGCTCGGTGATGTTCAGATCAGCATCGATGATCTTGGAGCCGTCGGTAATTATTCTCTGGTGCTCTCCGCGAGCCCGAAAATAGTTATTTAAGGTCTGACGAAAGGCTTTGTCGGCCAAAACCGAACAATGGGCTTTCCGAGCCGGCAGACCGCCCAGCTCCTCCATAATATCCTGGGGAGTGATCTTGATGACCTCGCTGATCTTTAAACCGCCATTCTTGAGGACCATCTCCGAGAAGACCGAGGTAGCCGCCAAAGCCGAAGCACAGCCAAAAGTGCGCCACTTAAGATCAACCACTCTGTCCTGTTCAGGATCGATCTTGATCCACATCTTCATAATATCCCCGCAGGCCAAACTCCCCGCTTGGCCAACGGCATCAAAATCTCCTTCTCGGGGCTCTCCAGCCATAAAGTTGCGAGGATGAAAAAAGTGATCCTTGACCTTATCAGAATAGGCCCAGCCAGAACTGTCCGAAACAACGTCACCTTTCATGCCGGGGAGATGTTTCTTAATTTTTCAACAATATCCGGAAAAACATCCATGAAATAATCAATCTCTTTTTTGCTGGTCCGGCGCCCTAAGCTCAACCTTAAACTTCCATGAGCGTATTCATGGGATTTGCCCAAAGCTAAAATAACATGGGACGGCTCCAGACTCTTAGAATCACAAGCGGAACCAGTTGAGGCGGCAATGCCATATTTATCCAGCCAAAGAAGCATCGACTCCCCTTCTATGCCCAAAACCGAGACGTTGATGTTGTTGGGCATTCTGGCCTGGGAGTGACCGTTTAAAACAACATCCGGAATTTCTTTAAGCAATCTTTCAATAAAATAATCCCTTAGATCGGTCTGTCTTTTTGTTTCTAATTCCCCCTGTTCTTGAGCCATCTGCAGAGCCAGCCCTAAGCCGACAATGCCCGGAACATTCTCGGTGCCCGGCCTGACCCCCCTCTCTTGATCCCCGCCTCGCATAATCGGCAAGATCCTGGTGCCCGATTTCAGGTAAAGAGCTCCCATGCCCTTGGGTCCGTAGATCTTGCTTCCGTTCAGAGTCAACAAGTCTGCTCCCAGCCCGTCCACTCGCAAAGAAAGATAGGCAGCCGCCTGGCAGGCGTCAGTATGAAAAAATATCGGGGTCTTGACTCCCCTTTTGAGGCGATCAGCCCGGATCTCTCTTATCTGCCGGCCGATCTGACTGACCGGCTCGATCACTCCGATCTCATTGTTAGCATAAATAACCGAGACTAGGATAGTCTCATCTTTGATCTTTTCAGCCAGTTTGACCAGATCAACCAGTCCGTCATTATTAACCGGTACAAGATCCGTTTGAAAACCCTCTTCGGCTAATTTCTTAATCGGATTGAGCACCGCTTTATGCTCAATGGTGGTCGCAACCACGTGACGACCATATTCAGCATAGGCCCGGGCCACCCCCAAAACGGCCAAATTGTCGCTCTCTGTGCCGGAACCAGTGAAGACAATCTCTTCGGACCGGCAGGATAAAGCTTCGGCCAGCTGACCGCGCGCTCGTTCGATCAATCTCTTGGCCTCCCGGCCAAAACCATGCAAAGAACCGGCATTGCCAAAATAACGACCAAGGCAGGGCTGCATTGCCCGGCAAACCTTTGGGTCGGTATAGGTCGTGGCGGCATAATCAAAATAGACGGATTTCCGGCCAAACATAAAACAATTATGCTCCGGAGAGCCCCGCCGAAAGAAATTCAAAGAAATGATACTAGGTGGGTGCCCGCAGAGCAAGCCCACGGGCTTGACCAATTAGGGCTCCCGATAAGTAAGTTTGTCTTTGAAATACAATCAGGGGGATCACGGAGCAAGTTTATTTTAAGGCAGCCAAACTGGAATGTCAAACCAAAATCACATCACCTCTTCGGTCGGCAGATGATAATCAAAAACCTCTTCGGCCGAAGTCCAGAGATTAAGCTCATTGGCTGCTTCTTCGGGATTTTCAGAAGCATGAATAATGTTGCGGATGGAGCGCTGCTCGCGATTGGCCCGAGCCGCATCATCAATTGAAAAATCTCCTCGAATGGTACCCATCTGCGCCTGAGTCGGCATAGTGTCACCAATGATTTTCCGGACCATATCAATGGCATGATTACCGCTGACCACCGCTTTGACCATCGGGCCAGAGATCAGATAATCCAGCAACCAGCCCCGAACTACCCGGCCGATCTGATAAGGGTCTTCCAGATTCAATTCTTTTTTCAGATCCAAGCCATATTTCTCGTAGTTGGCCATAGTCTTTTGGCCAATTCTTTCCAGCCAAGCCCGGTCTTGGGGATAATGCCGGTCCACCTGCTCCCGGCGGGCCCAGATCATCTCCAGGGAAACTATCTTTAATCCCCGCTTCTCGATCCGAGAGATAATCTCGCCGACCAGCCCTCTCTTCACTCCATCCGGTTTGATTAAAACCAGTGTTTTTTCTTCGTTATTCATAATAATAATTTAAACCATTGCTAATAAATTTAATGTCGCCATCAAGATCGGTTCTCCGAATGGCAGCCGATCGACCACTCAATCGATCAACAACCTCTCCGCTCGGATGACCATATTGATTGTCGGCCCCGACTTGGATCACGGCTACTTCCGGCGCCACGGCCTCCAGAAACTCATCTCGGCTGGAGTGACGACTGCCGTGATGGGCAACCTTTAAAACGCTGCTTTTCAAATAA
>CAZUSP010000006.1:14865-25171 GCA_964623505.1 uncultured Candidatus Saccharibacteria bacterium | reverse complement strand
GATGTGCATAAAAATTTTAGAGAATATATTAATGCCGAAGCCGGCATTGCCAAGTGGCAGAAAAAGAGCGATAAAGTGTTGTTCTTTGCCGATGAAAAATATTCGCAATGGATAGCCCAGAAAAGCCTGGGCCGGAAAATTCCAGTTTCTTTTAAAAACTTTACTTTATTCGAACAAAAAGATTTAAAAATTCTCGGTTATCATAATTTTAAAAATGCAACCATGGCGGCTGTTGTTTGCTTGTTTTTGGGTTGCCTGCCTAAAACTGTTTTAAGGACAGCTAAACTTTTCAAGGGCAACGAGCATCGGCTTGAATTTGTCAGAAACATTAAGGGCATTAAATTTTACAATGATTCGGCCTCAACCGTTCCCCAAACTGCGGCCGCGGCAGTGTCTGCTTTTAAAGAGCCGAAAATTCTTATTAGCGGCGGCCGAGATAAAAATCTGGATTATGATTTTTTAGCCGATTCTCTGAAAAATTCCGATACTGATTTGGCGGTGCTTTTTGGAGAAAACAAACAAAAAATCAAAGAAGCACTATTAAAGGTTAGCTTGGCCTTAAATAAAAATCGGTCCAAAAAAGTTGTCCAATTTCCCAAAATCAGAACATCCAGAAACTTAATTGAAGCCGTCGGCTTGGCTTATCAGTCAGCCAAGAGATTAAAAAATCAAAATAATGGCCGAGAAATTATTGTTCTTTTTTCGCCGGCTTCAGTCAGTTTTGATATGTTTCCCAATTACGCTGAAAGGGGCAAGCAATTTAAGAAAATCGTCAAAAACTTATGAATAGAATAAAAAGCGTTTTGGAAAACTTCTGCCAGAAAGCGCCATTTTGTTTTTTGGCATTATCCCCTGGTGGCCTTAGCGGTTTTTCTTTGCGGTTTTTCAGCAAGAAAAATGACGGTTATTGGAGTAGTTGGCGCCAAAGGAAAAACAATCACTGGCCATCTAATCGTCAACATTTTGGAAGAAGTCGGCAAAAAAACATCCCTGCCGCCGGCTTTAAGCATCCGATAAATCAAAGTTGCGGTCGTCCCTTTTCCATTGATGCCTGAAACTCCGACAATTTTACAGCCCAGTTTTTTTGCTTCTTTGAAAAACAGCTTGGTGACGCTGGAAGTTTCAATGCCTGTTTTTACCGCTTTTTGAATTTCCGGCAGATTATAGGGTACGCCCGGCGAACGAAAAACAAGATTAAACTGATTGAGATTTTTTGAATAATCAGCGCCAGTTGGAAAAAGAAAAATTTGACTCGCCCGTAGCGAGGACTCCCAATCGATTTTGAAGCAGAATTTAATTTTTTGTCTTTGTTCGGCAAAGCGGAACATCAGAAGCGGGCTTTTCTGAATTTTCATTCCTTGGAGTTATGAGATACTCTACTTATACTAGAAAATCAACGGACAGCGGAGAAAAACGGGCTTTAAGGATCGAAGCACAGCTCGCTGGGCTAAAAGAATTTGCCGCCAAAACTAAAATTTGTTAGAATTTAGCCGCGGGCTTTGTTGGCTGAAAGCTTGAAATCGTTCTTTTTGCTTCCGCTTTCGGGCGAGGCGGACGGAAAGGGATGGAGGGTTTGCTTGACAGCTTCTAAGATGAGAATTATTTCTGGTCAGACCATCCGCCAAAAAACAGTTAAAATAAATGGCAAATAATAATTATTCTCTGGATGAATAAACAAGATGTTTTTAAACTAGTCGCCTCGATCTTTATTTGTTATTTGACGGGCCTCGTTGGTTTCGTTTTTGCTCGGCCAGCCATCAAAAACTGGTATATTTATTTAGACAAGCCCGGATTCACTCCGCCAAATTGGCTGTTTGCTCCAGCCTGGCTGATTTTTTATGCCTTGATGGGAATTGCCCTTTATCTGATCTGGAAAAAAGGATTAAGCAATCGGCCAGTAAAAAAAGTCTTTTGGCTTTTCATTGTTCATTTGTTTTTTAATGCTTCCTGGTTAGTCGTTTTCTTTGGATTTACTAGTTTGTTGGGCGGGGTGTTTAACATTATCTTTCTTTGGGCCATTGTTATCATCTTGATCTATCGTTCTCTCGAGATTGACAAAAGGGTGGCTTATATACTCTTTCCTTATTGGCTCGGGGTTAGTTTTGCTGGTATTTTGAATATCACCATTTGGTTGTTCAACTCTCTCTGGTTATTTGACGGAATATGATTAAAAAAGAAGTAACGGCCATAATTCCGGCCTTTAACGAAGAAAAGACAATTGCCGAGGTGGTTGCGGCCGCCCGAGGGTGTTCTCTTGTGGCCGAAGTGATCGTTGTTGATGACGGCTCTAAAGACGAAACAGCTAATCAAGCTGAAAAAGCCGGAGCCAGGGTGCGCCGGCTTGTTTTCAATCAAGGCAAGGGCCAGGCCATGCATTTTGGCAGTCGGCAGGCAAAAACTCGTTATCTTCTTTTTTTAGATGCTGATTTGACTGGTCTGACTTCAAGACACCTGGATCTCTTGATTGAGCCGGTTTGGCGGGGCGAATTTGATATGGCGGTTGGTTCAATCGATCGCCGCCGCTGGGGTTTCTTATTTTTGGACTTCTTGAAACACTCCCGGCTTCCTTTGGCCGGCACCAGAGTGGTCTCAAGGGACTTCTGGGAAAGCGTTCCGGTTAAATACAAGCACAAGTTCTATGTTGAAAGCGCGGTTAGCTATTTTGCCCAGAAAAAAGATCTGAAAATTAAAACTCTTCTATTGACGGGGGTTGGCCACCTGGTTAAAGAAAAGAAAAGAGGGCCGCTGACCGGATTATTTTCTCGAGTTAGAATGCTGGCCCAAATTCTTTGGATCAACATATTCTTAAAATTTTTTTAAGTTTGATTCAGCTTTATAAATTCGCTATAATAGATTGAATTATTATGGCGATTCAATATCAAGAAGGCGCTCTGACTCATCGCATTCCCAGGAGCGATCTGGCCAAATTGGTTCAACCATCTTCCGCTCCGGCCATTTCTATTTTTATTTCAACCCAGAGGATCACTATTCGTCCCAAGAGAGATCAAATAAAGCTCAAGAATCTGTTGAATCAGGCCGAAAAGAAACTTTCCGAGTTAGGATATCGCTCCCCGGAAATAATTAAGATCTTAGCTCCCGCTCGGGCACTGCACGAGAACTCATTGTTTTGGCGGCATCAAGGCGAGGGCTTGGCCGTTTATCTTGCGCCGAATCTGTTTTACTGCTACCGCCTGCCCTTTCCGGTCAAAGAATTGTTGGTTGTCAGCTCTCGTTTTCACCTTAAACCCATTTTGGCTTTGTTTTGTCGCCGCTGGAAATATTATCTCTTGGCTTTAAGTCAGAAAAAGTCCCGATTATTTTTATGTTCACCCTATCATCTCGAGGAGGTTAAGTCGGTTGATCTGCCGCAGGGGATTGAAGAGATATCTCCGGGCGAGGAACGCAAACGTCTGAATTTCTATAATCTGGGTCGGGGAGGCCAGAAGATCTTTCATGGCCATGGCGGAATCAGTGAGGATCTCAAGAATAAGTTGTCCCAATATTTCCAAAGAGTGGACCGAGCCTTGGTTAAATTTTTGAAAGAAGAAAACTCCCCCCTTGTTTTGGCCAGCGTTGATTATTTTTTGCCGATCTATCAAAAGGCCAGCCGCTATCCCCATCTGATTGACGAAGTAGTTAAGGGCAATCCTGATCAGATGAAATCGACCAAGCTTCAGGCCGAAGCCTGGAAAGCAATTGCCCCTTATTTTCAACAAGAGAAGAAGAAGGACATAGAGAATTATCGACGGCTCAATGGAACTGGTCGAGCTTCGGGCAATCTAGAAGAAGTCGTTAAGGCCGTAAGTCAGGGACGGGTCAGCGTTTTATTGATTGCTGAAGATCAAGAAAAATGGGGTCGGGTTGAAGATAACGGCCGGGTCGAGGTCAGGGACCAGGGTCCTCAGCCGGGAGATGTTGATTTGATCGACTGGATGGCGGTCAAGGTTTTCGAACAGGGGCAAAGGCTGCATCTGGTTAATGTTTCGGAGATGCCGGAAGGCCGGCCGGCCTTAGCTGTTTTTCATTATTAAAAAAATATGGGTATTTTTAATTTTTCTAAAAATTTTGTCGGCATAGATATCGGCAGCTCTTCGGTTAAAGTTGTCGAGGTGAGTCGCTTTCGGAAAAGAGTTTCTTTAAAGAACTACGCCCATCTTGAATCGGCTACTTATGGGGACAAGCCTTTTCGGGCTTTTGAGAAAGAAACATTATTCCTGTCTTATGAGGCCTCGTCCGAGGCCATCAAGACCTGTTTTGAAGCGGCGGGGATCAGCCCCGAGAAAGCGGTTTTCTCGCTTCCTGACTTTTCTAGTTTTTTTGTTAGCTTTGATCTGCCCTTCATGTCAGGAAATGAGCTGGTCCGGGCGATTAATTTTCACGCTTCTAAATATATTCCCGTTCCGATGAGTGAAATAATCTTGGACTGGAAAAAGATCGGCCCACCGCCGGCTAAAGGGAGCGGTATGCTTCACATTTTAGCCGTGGCCATCCCCAAGAAAACAATGGAGCAGTATCGCCAGGTGGCTGATTTTCTGAAAATATTTAATTTTGCCCTTGAGCCGGAGGTATTTTCTCTATTTCGAGCTTTTGCCCCTCATGACGACAACCCTTTGTGCATTATCGATTTCGGAGCAAAGAGCACAACCTTGAGTTTGGGCGACAGAAATGGCGTCCAGAGCAGTCATAGCCTCGATGTTGCGGTCGAAAAGATTAATCGAGTTCTGCGGGAAAAACTGAAAATAGAGACCGAGGCCTCAAAGAAGATAATAGTCGAAGAAGGATTTAATACGGGTCGGGAAGAAGCGAGGCATATCTTGGAATCAATGATTTCTCCCTTGATTAATGCCTTTAATGAATCTTGGCAATCGGTCCAAAGGCGGGGATACTTGATCGGAACTCAAAGGCCTCAAGTTGTCTTGGTTGGCGGGGCCGCCAAAATGCCGGGACTCCAAGGTTATCTGGCTTCGGGCTTGAACACGAGCGTGGCGATTGGACATCCTTTTGAAACCGTTGGGTATCCGGCCGTATTGAAACCGGTGATGGAAGAGATTGGTCCATCCTTTAGCGTGGCAGTTGGCAGCGCCTTGAGAGTTTTTTAAACCCTTTATATTTTGTCAGACAACTGCTATAATTAAGACAGTTTAAAAAACAAAATATGATTGAAATAATTCCTCAAGCCAGAGCCAGCCGTCCCGGATGGGTAAACGTCATCTTGGTAGCGGCCTTGGTTTTTTTGTTGATAGCGGTTGCCGGCCAGTTTATATTTGGCGCGATGAGTGCCGGCGTTCGAAGAGATATTGAAGAGGCCAGTCGGCGAATCAAAGAATTAAGCTCTCCGGACAGGGTTGCTCTGGAAAAGGCGGTTCTGGATTATCAAACCCAGTTTGCCAATTTTTCAGACACCTTGGCCAAACGTTATTTGGCTTCTCGGGTTTTGGGCTTGCTGGAAGAGACGGCCCATCCCGGCATTCTCTATCGAAGCCTTAACATTGATCTGGAGCAAGCGTCTATCCAGGCCAAGGCTGAAGCCGCCAACTATCAAGCCATCGGTGAACAGTTGTTGGTTTTCAACAACGAAAAGAGAATAAGCAGAGTAGAAACTGAGAATTACGACCGAAACAAAGAGGGTCAGATTATCTTTGACTTAATGCTGAACTTCAATCCAGACATTATTATATCAAATGAAATATGAAAAATTATATTCTTATCGCTTTAATAATTCTGATTGTGGCGACCGCGGTGATGATAACGATGACCCTGCCTCGCTATCAGGAATATGCCGGGTTGAGCTACCAGCTTAGTCAAAAGAGGGCAAACATCCGGACGGAAGAGGTGCGCCTGGGGGAAATGGCCGCCATCCAACAAAGGCTCAATCAGCGATCGGCCAATCTATCCAAGATTGCCTCTTCTTTGCCGCTTCATCCTGACGCCCCGGCGGTCATCATCTTTTTGTTGGAAAAGGCGGCCGAGAACGGCCTAGTCATTGACGGCTCTCCAAACACTTCGACCGTTTACCATCCATGGGGAGGATCGGCTGTCGGAATCAACTCGGTTAAAGTCAGCCTCTCGGTTGCCGGACCATATTCTTCTTTAAGGGGTTTTGTTCAGTCAGTTGAGTCATCGGCGAGATTAATCAGGGTGACTCATGTTTCTTCCGGAGGAGAAGGAAAAGAGGGCCGGAGACTGGGCGCTCTCACCCATCAGCTTAATTTTGAAGCATTCTTTTATCAAAATTAATTTAATTTAAAAATGACTGAATCTCTATCCATGGAAAAGAACACTAAATATCTCTTGTGGTTGGTCGTGCTGGTTTTCGGCATTGCCGTTATTTTGACTATTCAGGGGCTGATTGAGCCCCAGCGGTCTCGTCCGGCTGCGCCTTCGGCAAAGCCGCCAGTTGCCATCAATGAGGATCTTTTAAACTCACCAGCCCTAGATGATTTGAGGGAATTTCAGTCCATTGATTATCCCTCGGCTCAAATGGGGCGCCGCGACCTGTTTTCCTGGCCAAAGCCGGCGACGGAAGACAGGCTCTAAAAGAGCTTCATTATGGATCTGCTTAGAGGATTAGTTCAAAGAGGCAAATTAACTCAGACCCAGGTAAAGAAGATTAACGAGAAAATTATTGATAAGGGGCAAAGGGCCGAAGAGTTGATTATTGCCGACAAACTTATCCCCGAAGAGGAGCTTTTTCGCTTAAAGGCGGAAATGTTTGATGTTGCTTTGCTGACCGAGCCGCCCAGGACAATATCTTCGGATATTTTAAGCTCAATTCCCCGGGATGCGGCTGAGCACTACCATTTTATCCCCTTGGGCCGAGAAAACGGTACGCTGGAGGTGGGCATGATTTATCCTCAAGACATCCAGGCCAAAGAAGCACTTAAGTTTTTAAGTCGCCGGGGTGGCTTTGACTATAAAATATTTCTCATTTCCCCGACTGTTTTCAGAAGCGTTCTGGAAAAATATCAAACGGCGGAGAGAGAAGTTAAAGAGGCTCTGGAGGGACTTGAAGTTGAGTTGGAAAAAGAAAAAGGGGATCTAAGCCTGAAGGGCGATCCGACCGAGACCGGGCGGACGATGGAGCAGGCCCCGGTGATCAAAATGGTGGCGGTTATTTTAAGGGAAGCGGTTGAGGGCAAGGCGTCCGATATTCATATTGAACCGACTCAAAGTCAGGTTAGAATTCGTTTTCGCATGGATGGAATGCTTTATTCCAGTCTTTACTTGCCGCTTAAGGTTCATGCGGCCGTTATTGCCCGCCTCAAGATCTTGGCTCATTTGAAGATTGACGAGACTCGCATCCCGCAGGACGGTCGTTTCTCCACCCGCTTTCAAGATCGAAGAATTGATTTTCGTCTTTCAACTTTGCCGACCACTTTGGGGGAAAAGGCGGCGATTAGAGTTCTTGATCCAGATCAGGGCTTTGCCGAAATAGCCAAACTTGGTTCTTTGTCGGAGCAAGAAAGTATTTTTAGAGAATCAATTAAGATGCCTTTTGGGATGATCCTGGCCACCGGCCCGACAGGTTGCGGCAAAACCACTACTCTGTACAGCTTATTGCGCCTTCTGAATCAAGAACAGACCAATGTGGTTACCTTGGAAGATCCGGTTGAATATTTTATTGAGGGAGTCAACCAGTCTCAGATTCGTCCGGAAATAAATTACACCTTTGCCCGAGGGTTGAGACAGCTGGTTCGACAAGATCCCGATGTCATCATGGTGGGTGAGATTCGTGACGACGAAACGGCTGATTTAGCCATCCATGCGGCTCTAACTGGACACATTGTCTTGTCCACCCTTCATACCAATAATGCCGTTGGCGTTGTGCCCCGATTGATTGACATGGGTATTGACCCATTTTTAATCGGGCCAACCCTGCGGCTGGCCATTGCCCAGCGGCTGGTCAGACAACTTTGTCCGGATTGTAAGAAAAAAATTATGGCCAATGAAGGGCAGCTCAAAATGATCAAAGGCCAGCTAGGATCCATGTCGGCTTCTCTTAGAAACAAGTACACTATTCCCGAGCCGCTTTATCTTTACAAACCGATTGGTTGCGAGGTTTGTAATTTTTCCGGATACAAAGGCAGGTTGGGCATTTTTGAAGTATTGAAAATAACCGATGAACTGGCTAAGATGATACTGGACAATCCCGACGAAGAAAAAATATCGGCGGAGGCCGAGAGGCAAGAAATGGTCACGATGCGCCAAGCCGGACTGATCAGGGCCATAGAGGGCAAGACCTCAATCGAAGAGGTTATCCGGACAACAAGCGAAAATTGATTTTGAATGAGCAAAGAAATTTTAAAAAGATTTGAAGGATGGATCAATCGGGCTTTGGAGCTTGAGGCTTCCGACGTTCATATCAAAGTTGGCCACCCCCCTATATTCCGAGTGACTGGACAGCTTACTCCTTTCACCGAAGAGATTGCCCTGACCGATCAGGAAACTGAATCCATCGCCCGGGCCTTGATGGATCAAGGCCAATATGATGTTTTTCAAAACAAAAAAGATATTGACTTTTCTTATCGAGTCCAGGGAAATGAAACCCGCTTCCGGGTGAATGTGTTCCGGCAACGTTCCCAGGTAAACTTGGCTTTAAGGATAATTCCCCAAAAGATAAAAACCATTGAAGAGCTAAACTTGCCCCTGGTCTTGAAAGAATTCACCCACCACAATCAGGGATTTGTTTTGATTACCGGCGCTTCCAGCCAAGGCAAGTCAACTACGCTGGCTACCTTGATCGAAGAAATAAATCAGCGCCAGGCCAAACATATTATCACGATTGAAGACCCAATTGAGTATGCCTTTCAAGACAAGCAATCGATCATTGTTCAGCGTGAAGTTTTTTCTGATGCCATCAGTTTTCCCCAAGCTTTAAGAGCCAGCTTGCGGGAAGATCCGGACGTGATCGTGGTTGGCGAGATGAGAGACTTGGAGACGATTGCTACGGCTGTGACCGCGGCCGAGACCGGGCATCTTGTTTTTGCTACCCTGCACACCAATGATTCAGCCCAGACAATTCATCGTCTGGCCGACGTCTTTCCAGCTGTTCAACAGAATCAAATCCGAGCCCAACTAGCCAGTTCTTTGCTGGGCATTGTTTCACAAAGACTGGTGCCGGCCATAAATGGCGGACTGGTGCCGGCTTGCGAGGTTTTGATCAATACTCCGGCAGTCAGCAATTTGATTCGCAAGAATGATATTGCTCAAATCCCTTTGGTTATTCAGACCGGGGCCAATGTTGGGATGACCTCAATGAATCGTTCTCTGGTCAACTTAGTGGAGCAGGGCAAGGTTTCTCCGGAAAAAGCGCTAGCCTATTCCTTGCGGCCGAACGAACTTCGCGATATACTTATTAAGATAACTTAACATGGATTTTCAATATCAAGTCAGAGATGACCAGGGCCGCCGAAGAGAAGGCATTGTTCGGGCCGCCAACGAAGAAGAGGCGGTGAAGTCTTTGCAGGCTCAGGGCCTTTATGTTATCTCAATTGGGTCGAAGGACGAAAAGTCTTTTTGGCAGAGAGAGATCAATTTGAAGAAAAGAATTTCTCCGCGTGAAACAGCTGCTTTTTCTCGTCAGTTCGCGGTCATGATTCAAAGCAACATCCCAATTGTTTCGGCTCTGCAGGCCCTGGCCCGACAGTCGAGCAATGATTATTTTCGGTCAGTCATTCTTGATGTTGCCGCTCGGGTTGAAGAAGGCACAGCTCTTTCCCGGGCTTTGGCCGAACACTCCAAGATATTCAATTACTTTTTTGTCAGTGTTATTCAATCCGGAGAGGCCTCCGGCCGCATGGGCGAATCTTTAGATTATTTGGCCAACCACATGGAGCGGGAATATAAACTGCGCTCTCAGATCAGGGGGGCGATGATTTACCCGATCTTTGTTCTGGTGGTTGCCTTGGTGGCTTTTGTTTTCCTGATGGTGGTGGTCATTCCTATTTTGTTGGAAGCATTGGAGAGGTTTGGGCAGGAACTGCCCTGGATAACCCAGCAGATTCTGGCTTTATCGGCTTTCTTTTCCAGCTGGCGGGGGGTAGTTTTGCTCTTTGCTTTATTCGGATTCCTGGTCTGGTTGTTTTATTGGTTTAAGAAACCAAAAGGCAAAAAGATTTTTGATCGCTGGATACTTAAAATCCCGCTGGGCGTGGGTAATTTTTTCCAAAAATTCTATTTGACTCGTTTTTCCCAGAATCTTTCAGTATTGATTGAATCGGGCTTGCCGATTTCTGATGCTCTAAAAATAACCAGTGATATTGTCGGAAACTCAGTTTATCAAGAGGCCATTGAGAAGGTTCAGGTC
>CAZUSP010000006.1:0-14855 GCA_964623505.1 uncultured Candidatus Saccharibacteria bacterium | reverse complement strand
AGGGTGGTCAGGGGCGAAAGGATCAGCGGCACTCTCAGGATTAGGCCGGACCTGTTTCATCCCTTTGTGGTTCAAATGATCGAGGTCGGCGAGCAGACTGGGCAAGTTGGCAGCATTTTAGGCAAGGTGGTTGATTTTTACCAGGAGGATATTTCACGGACAGTCGACAGCATGGCCAGCATCATCGAGCCGGTCCTGATCTTGATTCTGGGTGGACTGGTTGGTTTCTTGGTTTTGGCCGTTTTCTTGCCTATCTTTAGCGTTCAGATGGCCGCCCTGGGTGGATAAATGTTGCCAAGGTCAGTTTTATCTGCTAGAATTAGTTCGTTAGTTCAGACAAAGGTTGATTGCCTATAATTAAATTTAAATAAAATGAACAATAAAGGTTTTACCCTAATTGAGTTGCTGACCGTTATTTCCATTGTGGCCATCTTGGCCGCTATCACCCTGGTTACTTTCCCGGCGGCCACCGGTCGAGCCAGGGACACCAGGGTGATTAATGCCATGCAGCAATATAGGACGGCGGCTGAGGTTTTTAGGGGAGTTACGGGCGGAACTTATACTGGCTTAGCGAGCGATGCTACCATCGTCACGCTGACGACAGAAATAAACGCCAATGCCCAGAGCTCTTTAGTTTTGCGTATTGACACAAATGGATTAGGCTATTGCGCCGAAGCGCCTCTTCGTCCCAACAGGTTTTGGTGTGTCGATAGCAACCTGTTTTCCGGGGACGTAGGGACAACGGCACGATGCACCGCGACGGGTAGTCGCTGCAGTTGATTGACATTTGCGACATTCAAAGAAGCCCGAGTTTAATTTCGGGCTTTTTGTTTTGAATGTTATAATCAGTGATATGTGGTGGTTTTATCTTTTTCTTTTTATTTTAGGTCTCCAGATCGGCAGTTTTATAAACGCCTCTAATTATCGTTTGCATGTCGGCCAAAGCATCGGTCGGGGGCGATCTCGCTGTCCTCGTTGTCAGCATGAACTGAACTGGCTAGATCTGATTCCAATTTTTGGTTTCTTGTTGTTGCGAGGAAAGTGTCGTTATTGCCATAAAGAAATCGGTTGGCACTATCCGCTGGTTGAGTTTTTGTCTGGAGTTTTGTTGGTATTAATCTGGGCCTCGGTCGGGAATGTTGCCTGGGCTGCTTTTTATAGCGTTGTTTTTCTAATATTCTTGGCTATCTCGACTTATGATTTTAAGCACTATTTAATTCCGGACAAGCTGCTCTTAGCCGGATTAGCGGTTGCTTTGGTTTTTTTGTTGTTTATAGACACAACATCGGGCCGTCTTTTTTCTTGGTCCGCCTCGGTTTTATTTTCAGGCCTGATTGCCGGCTTGGTGGGCTTCTTTTTCTTGGGCTTGATTCACTGGATCAGTCGAGGGAAAGCCATGGGATTTGGAGATGTTAAGCTTATTTTTGTTATTGGTTTAATCACTGGTTGGCCGAATATTGTTTTGTCGCTTCTTTTAAGCTTTTTCATTGGTGCTATAATAAGCTTAGGGCTGATTGGGCTTAAGTTCAAGAAGCTCAAGGACAGAGTGCCCTTCGGGCCGTTCTTGGTTTTAGGCGGGTTGATGGCCGTCTTGTGGGGAAAAGGAATTATCAGCTGGTATCTTTCATTGATTTTTTTATGAACAAAGGAGTTACAACCATTGAAATGATGGTGACCATTGGACTAATGGCCATTATGGCCGCGGCAGTTTTCTTTTCTTGGCGTCCGGCGGAAGGAGGGTTCTCTTTGACTCGTTCTGCCCATCAGCTGGCGGGAGACCTAAGGCGAGTCCAGCAGTTGTCGATTTCCACTCGTGGATTTGCTTGCGTCGGGAGGAATCCAGTTTATAGTGGCTATGGTTTTTATTTAAATGTCAACTCACCCGCTGGATATTATATCTTTGAAAACTGCGGTTTAGGGAACTGGATTTATAATGCTGGCGAAGAAACTTTGTGGCAGAGCTTGGAAAGCGGGGTTAGGATCAAAAGTGTTCGGGTCGAGGGCGTTAATCCTTCTTCTAATCAAGTCAGCGTTGTTTTTGTTCCGCCAAACCCCAGGGTTTATATTCAAGAGAAAGTCAGCGGACATGAGGCGGTGATAGTTTTAGAGCTTATTGGCACCAATCAGGTGCGAGAAGTTAGAATAAATAATAATGGCCGAATTGATACCAATTAAAAAATCAGCCGGGTTTACTTTGCTGGAGATGGTGGTGGCCCTGTCTTTGCTGATCGGCGGAGTCTTGGTGGTTTATTCTTCTTCAGCCAGAATGATGGCCCACATTTACGACAATCAAAGCAGGTTAGTGGCTTCCTATTTGGCCCAGGAGGGGGTCGAGGTGGTGCGCAACATTAGGGATAAGAACTGGAGCGGTGGGCAGAGTTGGCTTAATGGTTTAGGGATCGGAAATTGGCAGGTCCAGCACAACAGCACTTTTTTGACTGCCTACAATGGGCAACCGCTTAGGCTTGACAATGGATATTATCAATATGGTTCAGGGCCAAATACCGTCTTTAGGCGTAAAATCACCATTTCTCATCCTGGCGCTGATGTTATGAACGTTTTGGTCGAAGTAAACTGGCCTCATGATGGCGGTCATTCGGTTAAAGCGGAGAAGTTTTTTTATAACTGGCATTAATGAAAAAGTCATCGCAAAAAGGTTTTAGTTTAGTTGAAATGATTACAACCATGACCCTGTTCTTGGCTGTTTCGGCGGTTGTTTTCAGCGCCATTATTTCTTTGATCGGGCATCAAGAAAGAATGGTGGCCATGCAGAGCATGCTGAACGACAGTTCATACGCCCTGGAATACATGGGCCGGTTGATCAGAATGGCCCAAAAGGATCTTGGCGGGACCTGTATTACCGCGGGCAGGAATTATGAAGTTTCCGGGAGCACGCTTAGTTTTATGGATCATGGCGGAATGTGTCGAGTGTTTTCTTTGCATAATGGTAGAATTCGAGAAGGCGGAGCCGACCTAACTTCAGACGGCCAGGAAATAAGGAATTTGGCCTTTACCGTGGCCGACGCAGCGGGGCTGCAGCCCAGAGTGACCACCAAGTTCAATGTTTTTCACAACAGGTTTAATGTTTCTTTTGATCTGCAAACTACAATTTCCCAAAGAAATCTTAATTTTTAATATGTTTAAATCTCAAGAAGGTATTTCCTTGTTCCTAGTCGTTGTTATCTTGGGGGTTTCTCTGGGAATAATAATTGGCGTTAGCTCTCTGATCTTGAGGCAGATTGCCATGGTCATTGATTTGGGAGAATCGATTGTGGCTTTGCATGCGGCCGATTCGGGCATCGAGCACTTCATTTACAAAAGCAAAGATCCGGGGTATCAACTCTGCACCGCTCCTTGTGTTCCTTTGGGCATTAGCAATAATTTTAGTCTTTCAGGCCTTAGCTATCAACTCTACTTAGCTAAAAATTCTCCGATTATTATCCGTTCATTAGGACGGTATCGTCGCACTCACCGAGCGATTGAAGTCAGCTTCTAAGGTTTATGGATCTCAAGGAGGCCTCTCGCCGGATAGAAAAACTAAAAGAGGCGATAAATCGTCACAACTATCTTTATCACGTGCTGGATCGTCCCGGGATTCCAGATGCCGTTTTTGATTCTCTGAAAAAAGAACTTCAAGAGCTGGAAGAAAAACATCCCGACTTGATCACGATCGACTCACCCACTCAAAGAATCGGCGGTCAACCTTTGGATCAATTCGTTAAAGTGAAGCATGTTGAGCCCATGCTTTCCCTGCAAGACATCTTTCGGGCAGAGGATCTGAAACAGTGGCATGATTACATTCAAAAGCTTTCCGGCCGGAAAATAGAAAGATTTTTTGCGGAAAAAAAGATAGATGGACTGGCCGCCAGCCTGATCTATCAAGATGGGGTTTTAATTCGGGGGGTAACCCGGGGGGATGGCTGGGTGGGGGAAGACGTGACGGGCAATCTTAAGACGGTCAACTCTGTCCCCCTGAAGCTGGTTTTGAGAGAAAGGCTGACGGAAGAGTGGACAACAAAACTAAGATTATTGCTGAAGAAGGGAAGAATAGAAGTCCGGGGAGAGGTTTATATTAACAAAAAAGATTTTCAAGATTTCAATCGCCGGAGGGTCAAAGACGGCCTGGAGCCTTATGCCAATCCGCGGAATTTAGCGGCTGGCAGCATTAGACAGCTTGATCCAGCCGTGGCTGGGCAAAGGAGGCTTCGTTTTCTGGCCTATGATCTGCTGGCTGAAATTGGTCAACAGGATCACCATCAAGAACATCAGATTCTAAAAGCTCTTGGTTTTAGAGCTGACCCGGGCATTGTTTTGAGCGATCTAAAACAAGCAATTAGCGCTTGGCATGATCTGGCCAAAAATAGAGAAGATTTAGCCTATCAAATTGACGGAATGGTGATTATGGTTGATGATAATAAAACCTTTCGGTCTTTAGGAGTGGTGGGTAAAAGTCCGCGGGCTGCCAGAGCGCTCAAGTTTATGGCCAGTCAGGCGACGACAAAACTGGAGAAAATATTTTTGCAGGTCGGTCGAACCGGGGCGGTTACGCCAGTGGCGCAGTTAAAGCCGGTTAATTTGGGCGGCGTCACCATCTCTCGGGCAACACTGCACAACATGGACGAAATCAGTCGTTTGGGAGCAAAGATTGGCGACACGGTGGTGGTTGAGCGCTCGGGAGACGTTATTCCGAAAATTACGGAAGTGCTAGCTGATCTTCGTAATGGCTCGGAAAGAGATTTTGTTTTTAAAAAGAAGTGCCCAGTTTGCCATCACTCATTGTTTCGTCCGTCCGATGAGGTTGTCTGGCGCTGCATCAATAATCTTTGTGCGGCTCGAAGAATAAGAATGCTGGAGCACTTTGTTGCCCGCTCGGCCTTTGATATCCGGGGGCTGGGATCAAAGCTTTTGGGAAAATTAGAACAAGCAGGTCTGGTCAAAAGTCCAGCCGATATTTTCAAGATAAAGCAAGAAAATATTTCCGGCTTGGCGGGCTTGGGTGAAAAATCAGCTCAAAATTTGGTTGAGTCCATTCAATCCCGGAAAAAATTAAATCTGAAAAGGTTTTTGGTGGCTCTGGGCATTCCCCGAATCGGATCAGAAAAGGCATCTATTCTGGCCGATAGTTTTGACTCTTTTCAAGAGATATCAAAAGCGGGCCGGGATGATTTTATTTCTCTTCCAGATTTCGGCCCGGAGACGGCTGCGGCGCTTTCCGTTTGGCTCGGGGATCGTTCCAATATTAAATTAGTGGAGGATCTTTTTCGGGCGGGAATTGTAATCTTGCCCGAATCGCCAAAACAAGGAAAATTGAAGGGGCAGAGGCTTGTTATTACCGGAACGCTTAAAAGACCGCGTGCTGAAATCAAACTAAGAGTGGAGCAAAAAGGCGGCCATGTTTCAGAAAGTATTTCTACTCACACCAACTACTTGGTTGTCGGAGAAAAACCTGGTCGAAAAATAGACCAGGCAAAAAAGCTCGGGGTGGCGATAATCTCTGAGCAAGAGTTAATGGACATGATTAGATGATCAACAACCTGGTTTTGAAATGGGACAAGTTTTTGGTGGGATCAGCGGTGATGTTGAGCGTTTTAGGGCTGGGATCGATATATAGCAGCTCTTTTTACCAACAAGATTTTTCTGATTTTTACAAACAATTATCTTTTCTTGGGTTGGGGCTGCTGTTTATGGCCATTATATCGATTTTTGATTATCGCCAGCTTAAGAGCAACCCTTATTTCGTTTTGTTGGTTTATTTCCTGCTGCTGCTTGCCCTACTCGGGCTTTTGTTTGTGCCGGCCATACGGGGTTCGCGACGTTGGTATTCGTTCGGGCTAGTAAGCTTTGACCCAATGCCTTTTATGGCCTTGGGGCTGATTATTCTTTTGGCCAAATTTCTATCTCAACGCCACGCCGAACTGCACCGATTCCAATATGTGTTTTTGTCGGCTTTTTATACTTTTTGGCCGGCATTGCTTATATTTCTCCAGCCCAACCTGGGGGGGGCGATCGTCTTCTTGATGCTTTGGCTGGGAATCATACTGTTTGCCGGAATAAAGTCAAGTCATTTGGTTTTGTTGATCTTATCACTACTTTTGGTTGGCCTGCTCATTTGGTCTTTTGGATTGCGGGACTATCAAAAGCAGAGAATAGTTTCTTTTATTGGCTGGCAGGATGATCCGCTGGGTGCCTCCTGGAACGCGGATCAGTCCCGGATTGCCATTGGCTCGGGTGGGATTTTCGGCCAAGGATTTTTATCCGGCTCTCAAGCCAGATATGGGTTCTTGCCCGAAGCCAAGACGGATTTCATTTTTGCCGCTATTGCTGAAGAGTTTGGATTTCTAGGCTCATTAATTGTTTTTGGTTTATTTGGAGTGATCATTTGGCGACTTATCCGTATCTGTTTTCGATCAATCAGCAACTTTGGCCGTTTTTATTGTGTCGGCCTGATCATCTTTCTAACATCCAGCATATTTATCAATGTTGGTATGAACCTGGGAATACTGCCGGTAGTGGGCCTGCCTCTGCCGCTGGTTAGCCATGGAGGTTCTTATTTATTGGCTCTTTATGCGGGGATTGGACTGGCTTTAAGCATTCGTCGGTACGGCTAGGCTTGACAACTTTCATTAAATCGTCTATTCTGACTAAGGTTGTGGTAAATTTGTCTTGTTACTAGTGCAGAATTTCTTTCCGTCCGGATTGTTTTAGTGCCGGGCTTGTTTTCTTGTTTCAAAGTTAATAAGCCGGGTTGTTCTTTTAAAATTATATATTGGCTATGAATACCATCAAGAAGTTTTCAAAAACAACGTTGCCCTTTTCGCTGCCCAACTTTCTCAATTTGCAGCAAAAGAGCTGGGAAAGATTCTGGGACGAAAAGATAGAAAAATTATTTCACGAGGTTTTCCCAGTTCCTGATTATAGTGGCAAACGTTTTCAACTTGAGTTTTTGGGCTTTAGCCTCGGTGAGCCCAATTTCCCAACCTATCTTCAGGCCAAAGACAAAGATGAGTCATACACGGCACCGCTGAAAGCTCGTTTTCGTTTAGTAAATCTGAAGAGCAAAAAAACTAAAACAGAAGAGGTCTTTTTAGCTGACTTTCCAATAATGAGCAGTCGGGGAGTTTTTGTTATTAGAGGAGTTGAACGAGTAGTCGTGGCCCAGATCATTCGTTCCCCGGGGGTGTTTTTTGAGAGCGAGAGAATCGGCTCTCATGATTTTTTTAAGGCGGTCTTGATTCCAGATCGAGGCAGTTGGTTGGAATTTGAAACTGATCGCAATGGAGTTATTCAGGTCAAGATAAATCGTCGGAAAAAGGTCTTGGCTACTACCTTTTTAAGGGCCTTGGGTTATTCGACGAACGAAGAGATAGAAAAACTTTTTAAAGAGGTGGACAAGGGATCGATTTCTTTCATCCAAAATACATTAAAAGAAGATCCAACCCAGAATAGCGATGAGGCCGCGATTGAGATATATCATCGTCTCCGACCAAGCGAGATGGTGACGGCTGACACGGCCAAAGAGTTTTTAAAGAATATGTTCTCCAACTTTTCTCGTTATGATTTGGCCGATGTCGGCCGCTGGAAAATCGGCCAGAGACTGCCGGAAAGACAGGCTAAGTCCATGATAAAAGTAGAAGATCGGGTTTTGCATCCGGAAGATGTTTTGGCCGCTTTGCGGGAATTAATCCGGCTTAACAATGATCCAGAAGCTCGCCCTGATTCGATCGATCACCTCGGCAATCGTCGGGTTCGCGACCTGGCTGAATTATTGCAAGGTCAGCTAAGAATAGGGCTGGCTAGAATCAGAAGGGTGGCTCAAGACAGAATGTCAACTCTGCAGATGGCTGACATCACGCCGGTCCGTCTAATTGATTCTCGTCTACTGGCTGTTTCTTTGCAGAATTTCTTTGGAATTTCAGCTTTTTCCCAGTTCATGGACAGCGACAATCCTTTGGCCGAGATGGAAAACAAAAGAAGGTTGTCGGCGACTGGACCGGGCGGCCTGACCAGGCAGAGGGCCGGGTTTGAAGCTCGCGATGTCCAGCCCTCGCACTATGGGCGCATCTGCCCGATAGAAACACCGGAAGGTCCGAACGTTGGGCTGGTCAATCACTTAACAACAGTGGCCCAGGTAAATGAATATGGATTTATTGAAACTCCTTACTTTAAGGTCAAGAATATGGCTTTGACTCCAGAGGTGGTTTGTCTGAATGCTCACCAGGAAGAAGAGTATTACATTGCTCAGGCCGATACCCTGCTTGATCATAAAAATAGAATTGTCGAGAAAAGAGTGATGGCTCGTTTTCAGGGCAGGCCGGTAATCGCTGATCGGGCTAAGATAAGCTTTATGGATGTTTCTCCTAATCAGACCATTGGCATCGCGGCCAGCCTTATTCCCTTCTTGAGGAATGATGATGCCAACCGGGCCTTAATGGGATGTAATATGCAGCGCCAGGCGGTGCCCCTAATAAAAGCCGAGCAGCCCTTGGTCGGCACGGGCATGGAGGAAAAGGTTGCCCGAGAGTCGGGCCAGATCATCTTAGCCGAGGAGAGCGGGGAGGTTAAAGAGGTGGATGGCCAGCACATCAAGGTGAACAACAAGATCTATCCTCTCCAGAATTTTGTTCGGGGCAACCAGTTTACGGCTTATCATCAGCAACCCATTGTTGAGAGAGGGCAAAAGGTGAAAAAGGGGGATGTTTTGACCAATGGATCATCGATCGTCGACGGGCGGTTGTCTCTGGGCACTAATATTACGGTGGCCTTTATGCTTTATCGGGGAATGAATTATGAGGATGCCATTGTTGTTTCGGAAAGACTGGCCAAAAACAACACCTTTGCCTCGATCCATATTGAAAACTTCACCTGTGAAGTCCGCAACACCAAGCTTGGTCCCGAACAAACCACTTCGGACATTCCCAATGTCAGCGAAGAAAAACTCAAAGACCTGGATGAAAGAGGAATAATCCGCATTGGCGCGGAAGTTGGTCCGGGGGGCATACTGGTTGGCAAGATCTCTCCGAAAGGACAGGTCGAGTTGTCGCCGGAAGAAAGACTGGTTAAGGCCATCTTTGGCGAAAAGGCGAAAGAGGTCAAAGACACTTCTTTGACCATGCCTTATGGGAAAAAGGGTTGCGTGATCGGAGTGAGGATGCTTTCCCGCGAACAGGGTGACCGTCTTGAATCTGGTACTTTGCAGAAAATAACCGTTGAGATAGCCCAGGTCAGAAATATTGAAGTTGGCGACAAGATCTCCGGTCGTCATGGCAACAAGGGCATTATTGCGGAAATATTGCCCGAGGAAGAGATGCCGTTTTTGGAAGACGGCACGCCGATTGATGTCATTCTTAGTCCGATGGGAGTTGTTTCCCGAATGAATGTAGGACAGATATTGGAAACTCATCTTGGTTGGGCGGCTGAAAAACTCGGCTACAGGATGACGGCCCCGGCCCTGTCCGGAGTGGAAGAAAAGATCATCAAAGAAGAATTGAAGGCGGCCGGAATGCCGGAAAGTGGCAAGGTGACTCTTTATGATGGCCGCACCGGGGAGCCGTTTTTCCAACCGATCACGGTTGGAAAAATGTACATGCTAAAGCTGCACCACATGGTCCAGGACAAGATTCATATGCGCTCGATCGGACCCTATTCTTTGATTACCCAGCAACCATTGGGCGGCAAGGCTCAGTTTGGCGGTCAGCGCTTTGGTGAAATGGAGGTTTGGGCTCTGGAGGGATATGGCGCGGCTTATGCTTTGCAGGAGATGATGACGATCAAATCTGACGACATTAGAGGCCGATCAGAGACTTACGAGGCCATTCTTCGAGGAAAGCCGATTGAGAATTATTATCGTCCGGCCTCGCTGATCTTATTATTGAATGAATTAAAGTCGCTGGCTTTGGACATCCAGATCCAGGGGCAGGATTAATTTAGATTAACATGGCCACTCAAAGTAAAAATCCAATCTCGGTTTTGATTAAATTAGCCTCTCCGGAAACCATTCTGAAGTGGAGTCATGGCGAGGTGACCAAGCCAGAAACGATTAACTATCGAGCCGGGAAGCCTGAAAAAAGCGGTCTTTTTTGCGAAAAGATCTTTGGTCCGACCAAAGATTATCAGTGCTACTGCGGAAAATACAAGGGGGTCAGATACAAGAGCGTGGTTTGTGATCGTTGCGGGGTTGAAGCGACGAAATCTTCGGTTAGGCGGGAAAGGATGGGACACATTGAGCTGGCCACGCCGGTTGCCCATCCCTGGTTTTTGCGCCGGGCACCTTATCGGATGAGCACTGTTTTGGGTGTTTCAACTCGAAAACTAGAGAGAGTTATCTATTTTGCCGCCTACTTGATCGTCCGAGTTGATGAACAGATCAAGGGCAAGATGGCTCAAGAAATAGAGAAAGAGTTCAAGGAAAAAGCCAAAGATCTGACCGGCCCGGAGCTGGAAGCATTAAAAGACAGCCGTCGAAGAGCCCAGCAGGACCTTCTTTCGGTTGAAAGGATCAGGGTAGTTTCAGAAAAAGAATACAAAACGTTAGCACTTCGGTTTGGGGCATGTTTCGAAGCTCGAACCGGAGCCGAGGCAGTTCGTCAGGCCATGTCGGAAATTGACTTGTCAGCGGAGATAAAAGCTCTGGCGGCCGAAATCAAGGCGACCGGCAGCAGCGACCTTTCGGCTAAGATCTCGGAAAGAATGAGGCTTCTGCGGGAAATGAAAGAGGCCGGGATTCGTCCAGAATGGATGTTCTTGACCGTCTTGCCGGTTTTGCCGCCCAATCTTCGTCCAATGGTTCAGTTAGATGGAGGTCGCTATGCTTCTTCGGACATTAATGATCTCTACCGACGGGTTATCAATCGGAACAATCGGTTGAAACATCTTTTGGAAATTGACACACCGGAGATCATTATTCGCAATGAGAAGAGAATGCTTCAGGAGGCGGTTGATTCTTTAATCGACAACAGTGCCCGAGCCGGGGCGGGAGGACGGAGAAAGCTTCGCTCTTTGACCGACAACATTCAGGGCAAGATGGGCCGTTTTCGCCGCAACCTGCTGGGAAAAAGAGTGGATTATTCCGGCCGTTCGGTTATTGCCGTCGGGCCTGAATTGAAGTTGACCGAATGCGGTCTTCCGAAAAAAATGGCCTTAGAATTATTCAAACCCTTTGTTATTAAAAAATTGCTTGATCAAGAAATCGCCTATAATATCAGGGGAGCTTCGCGATTGATCGAGAGGGAAATTCCTGAGGTTTGGAACATATTGGAGGAAGTGGTTCGGGGCAAGGCAGTAATGTTGAATCGAGCACCCACCCTTCATCGCCTGGGAATTCAGGCCTTCTTTCCTATTTTGATCGAAGGCAACGCCATCAAGATACACCCCTTGGTTTGTTCGGCATTCAATGCCGACTTTGATGGGGATCAAATGGCTGTTCACGTGCCATTATCGAAGCAAGCCCAAAAAGAAACTCGGGAAATAATGCTTTCGGGCAACAATTTGCGCAAACCAGCTACCGGTTTGCCGATTGTTTCACCAAGCCAGGATATTGTTTTCGGGATATATTATTTGACCACTATGGAAGAGGTGCGGGACGAGAAGAAAGTAAAGTACTTTGGTAGAATCAGTGAGGCTTTTTTAGCCCATGATCATGGCCAGATCGGCTTAAGAACGCCTATCCGGGTACTGATGCAGTTAAGCACCGGGCAGTCTTCAGAACTGTTGAAAACAACCGTTGGCCGAATTATTTTCAATCAGAGTCTGCCTCAAAAGTATCCTTACCACAATAAACAGGTGGACGGCCGGGCTCTGGGCCGGATTATCAATGATATTATTGAGGGCTACAACAGCGAAGAGTCCCAACTCTGTCTGGACAGCATAAAAGAACTCGGGTATGAATATTCCACGGTGGCCGGCATCAGTTTGGGATTAGATGATTTTTCAATTTCAAAAGATAAAGAAAAGTTGATAGCGATAGCCGAGGCGCAGACCAAGGCCAATGCCTCTAAGCGCCGGCAAGGCAAAATAAGCCCAGCCGAAGAGAGAAAAGCCAACATTGCCGCCTGGCAAGAGGCCAAAAACAAGCTTCAGGAATCAACTAAGGCAACGATTGATCACAATAATCCCGTCTACCTGATGGTTGAATCCGGTTCAAGGGGTTCCTGGACGCAGGTGATGCAAATATCAGGCATGAAGGGATTGGTTTTGAATCCGGCCGGCCGAATAATTTCTTTGCCGGTGAAGAGTTCGTTCCGAGAAGGGTTGAGTATTTTAGAGTATTTTATCTCCACTCACGGAGCCCGAAAGGGAACAGCTGACAAGGCCCTCAGAACTTCTGTTGCTGGATATTTGACTCGTCGTTTGGTGGACGTGGCCCATGAAGTTATTGTTTGGGAAGACGATTGCGGCGACAAAGAGGGCTTAGAGGTGGCAAGAGCGGAGGCGGAAACTATTGGCCAAAGCTTTGTCTTTAAGATTGTTGGCCGTCGGACCTTGGAAGATGTGATTGATCCTAAAACCAAGATCAAGGTGGTGAAAAGAGGCGAGTTGATCAACTGGAGCCAGGCCCGAGAGATAGACAATCTTGAAATTCCTAAAGTGAAAGTCAGAAGCCCGCTGACTTGTCAATCGGTTGGCAGTATCTGTCGTAATTGTTATGGCTGGGACCTGGGTCGAAACAAATTGATTGAATTGGGAGAGGCGATAGGTGTCGTGGCGGCCCAGTCTATTGGCGAGCCGGGAACACAGCTGACCATGAGGACTTTTCATACCGGCGGAGTGGTTGAGGGCGGGGACATTACCCAGGGATTGCCCCGAGTCGAAGAGGTTTTTGAGAATCGTCCGCCAAAAGGAGCGGCGGCCGTTGCTTTGCGGGAGGGCAAGGTGGTCAAGATAGAAAAGAATAGGGGTATAATTAAAGTTGAGCCCTTAAAGAAGTCAACCAGCAAGGGCAAAGTCTATCGTTTTTTGCCCAATTACCAACTATTGGTTAAGGTGGGCGATAAGGTTAAAGCCGGTCAGCCATTAACCGAAGGCAGTCTGCCGCTGGAAATTATTTGGAAACACCAGGGAGTGTTGGCCGCGCAGCGCTATGTCATTCAAGAAATTCAAAAAGTTTATGTTCCTTCCGGCGTTAATATCCACGATAAACACATTGAAGTGATCGCGCGGCAGATGTTTTCCCGGGTCAAAGTAGCTGAAAGCGGTGATGGCCCGTGGGTCGAAGGAAAAATCATCGATCGTTTCGACCTGGAAGAAGTCAACCAAAGGCTGAAAAAAGAGAAAAAGGCATTAGTTAAGACGGCCCAGATACTGCTCGGCATCTCTCGGGTTTCTTTGAACTCCAGCAGCTTTCTTTCGGCCGCTTCCTTTCAGCAGACATCGCAAGTGCTCATTGAGGCTTCTTTGCGGGGCAAAAGAGATAAATTGCGGGGCCTTAAGGAGAATGTTATAATAGGCCGGGTCATTCCGTCGGGAACGGGATATCGTCAAGACTCATAATCGTTCATTTTATGGGGAACAAAAAAGCCCATAAAGAAAAGCCCCCCCGGGCGCCTTCAAGCTTCAAAAGACGGGTGGCGGCTGTTTTACTCTTACTGGGAGCAGTCATAATTATCCTCTCTTTTTTTGAGTTAGCCGGAATCGGTGGTCGCTGGATTCTGGCCTTTTTGGCTCTCATTTTAGGCCGGTCTGCTTTTTTCCTACCGTTCTTCCTGCTGGTTGGCGGCATCTCTCTTTGGCGGTCAAAACTGTCACATAGTGCTTGGCTTATTTTCTTGGAAGTAGTTCTTTTTCTGGTTGGTTCAGCCGGGATTTGGACCATTTACAATCTACAGCATAATCCAGAGATGCCTTTCTGGGGCTATCATGCCGAGGCCGGCGGATGGGTTGGCCAGATCCTGGCCTGGCCCGTCTTTAATCTTTTCGGTCCTTGGGTCAGCTTGATCGTTTTCAGCTCTCTGATCTTAGCTGGATTAGTTGCTTTTGGTTATCCTTTTTGGCAAGACTACCGATCAAGCAAAAAAGAAGCGCCAAAGCCGGAAGAAGCGGCTGCCAATATTCCCGTTCAGGAGAGCAGAAGCAGGGTGGTGATTCCTCGAGTAGACTGGATCAAAGAAAAGATAACCGATCTCCAGGCTGAGCCAGAAAAGCAGATCAAGAAAGCGGCTAAAGCACTGCCGGCCAAGCCCCTTCACTCGAGAACATCTGATGGCTATAAGATTCCGCCGGCCGATTTGCTGGCTCCCGACAAAGGTTATCCGAATACTGGTGATTTGGACAAAAATTCAAAGATAATTGAGGAAACATTGGGCAGTTTTGGTGTACCGGTCAAGGTGGTCGAAGTTAATGTCGGGCCGACGGTTACCCAATATGCTTTTAAACCCCTTGAGGCGGTGAACCTGTCCAAGATTACCTCTCTTTCCCGAAATATATCATTGGCCCTGGCTGCCCATCCAATTAGAATCGAGGCCCCGATCCCGGGACGATCCTTGGTGGGCCTGGAGGTGCCCAATCGAGAAAGAGTAATGGTTCGTTTGAGAGAGATGGTGGCGGCGGCTGAATTTAAAAACGACCCGGTCCCTTTAAAGATTTGCTTAGGTCGGGATGTAACCGGGGCGGCAACTTATGCCGACCTAGAAAAGATGCCCCATTTATTAGTGGCTGGTTCAACCGGGTCAGGCAAGACGATTGCCTTGAATAATCTTATCTTGAGCTTGCTTTATCGCAACAGCTTCAACCAGCTTAATCTGGTCTTGATTGATCCCAAGCAGGTTGAATTTTCAAATTATAGTGATCTGCCTCACCTTCTTTGTCCAATTATTTCCAATCCCCAGGAAACAGTCAATGTGTTGGAGTGGCTGGTTCGAGAA
>CAZUSP010000005.1:0-25219 GCA_964623505.1 uncultured Candidatus Saccharibacteria bacterium | reverse complement strand
CCCCGCCCGCCGAATTTCAGCGTTTGAGATTTTTCCTCTTTGATTTATGAATTAAATTTGGTAAGATAACGGAGAGAGTTTGAACTGGTTTAGAGGGGAAAATCTTTTCTAAAAATCATCTTGCTCTAATTTTAAGGAACATCGCATATACCGGAAAAATCAAATATGCTGGCCAGATTTATCAAAGTATTCACCAACCAATTATTTCTGAAGAACTTTTTGGACTTACTCAAAAAACTCACAAAAGGAGAATAAGAAAATTTAGAATTTACAAATACTTTCTTTTAGGAGGTTTAATTCGTTGTAAAAAGTGCGGCTATACAATGAGCGCCTATTTTGCCAGTAAACATAAACACGGAAAGCTCAAAAGATATTATTACTATCGTTGTACTTGCGTCAACAAAAAAGGCTGGCAAGCTTGCCCAATAAGGGAAGTTTCAGTCGCAAAGAACAGAAAACTATATTTTAGAAAATTTAGAGCGAATTTATTTAGATAAAAACTACATTGAAAATCTTGTTTTCGAACTAAATCATAGTTCAAATACGCCCATCGAAGAAGGAACCGAACCATCAGAAGTATGCTCTAAATTTTTTGTTGAAACAATGATTTCTATTCTCCAATCTTTTCTTTTTGGTCTCGCTATTCGGAAAGAAATAGAAAGAAATCTTTTTGTGAAAAGATTTATCAAGGAAATTATTTATTCCAAAGAAAATATAAAAATTATCTTATTTTATTCGGAAAATTTTAAAAATTTTTCGGCAGGAAAAAGCCCCGCCCCGCTCTTTATTAAAGGGCGGGGCGGAAATTCTGTCCGAGATAAAAGAAAATTCAATTTTCTCTAATGAATCAAAGTTCGTGTCCGGAACTACGAGTGGGCGTGCGTGGACTCGAACCACGGACCTCTAAATTATCAGTTTAGCGCTCTAACCAGCTGAGCTACACGCCCCGACAAATCTATTTTAACAGAACCAAAACATCCCGCAAGAGCGGGGTTTTCGATAGTTAACTGTTTAGAATCGCCTTAAGGGCGGGTCAGAAAGGATAACCGCCATAGCCTTAAGATTGAAATCCAAATTTAAGATCTCAATCTTAGTCGACAAACTTAGAAATAATATGTTCCACGCGCAGATTCCCCTACGCGTACCTTGTTACGACTTAGTCCTGATCATTGGTCCTACCTTCGGCCTTCCTATTGGAAAGACTACGAGTATTACCAACTTTCCTGACTTGACGGGCAGTGAGTACAAAACCCAGGAACGTATTCATCGCCGCATAGCTGATCGGCGATTACTAGCGATTCCGGCTTCATGGGGTCGAGTTGCAGACCCCAATCCGAACTAAGGAATTGTTTCGGCGATTAGCTCCATCTTGCGATGTGGCAAAACGCATTGTCAATCCCATTGTATCATGTGTGCAGCCCAGGGCATCAAAGGGCCATGCTGATTTGGCGTCATCCCCGCCTTCCTCCTCGTTGTTCGAGGCAGTCTCCTATGGTACGTGAAACATAGGACAGGGGTTGCGTTCGTTATCCGACTTAACGGTACATTTCAAAACACGAACTGACGACAACCATGCAGCACCTGTGCTACTGTCCCTTGCGGGTAGACCCGACTTTCATCGGGCTTCAATAGCATGTCAAGCCCTGGTAAGGTTCGTCGCTTGTTGTCGAATTAAGCCACATGATCCACCGCTTGTGTGGGTTCCCGTCTATTCCTTTGAGTTTTAGTCTTGCGACCGTACTTCCCAGGCGGAACACTTAACGCGTTAGCTTCGCCACCGAAAGGGTCGACACTTCCGATAGCTAGTGTTCATCGTTTACAGCGTGGACTACAAGGGTCATTTTGTAGTCATAGGCTCGCATTACTGCGAGGATCGGACTATATCATCCTCTAAAGCTTTTCCATTTCGCTTTCTTTGCTTGAAGTTGTTTTTCAACCTCATCTTCAGCAAAGCCAGTTCGCGAAACAACTTCAGAGATCCAGCGTTGTTGCAAGCTCGATTCTTTGTAGAGAAGCAGTACTTTGGGAAGCATGGAAGAAACTTGTATAAAGGGTAGAATTATTCGCAAGAATTTTTTCAACTCTTCTGCCGAACGAAACCACAATCGGTAACATTCCTTGCGCCTGCCCCTGTGGTCACAAGCCACTTTTCCCACATGCGTTTTAATGTTCCAAACAACCAATAGATAACGCACCAAAACTTTCTGTGAATCATAGTCAAACGAATCAGTGCACAAGACACCTTTCCGGCCGTTTCCTATAATTGATCCACCGTCCATCCACCAAACCGCCAGCGAAAGAGGCGTTAACTGATTTAGCCATTTCCGTTGAATTTTGAACTTTCCTTTCTTGTGCGTCAAACGGTAAATTTCAGTCAATTCTTCTAAGGCTAAGCTCTGGAACCTTAACTTCGGACCACCAAACCCGTTGGCTTCTTGGCGCCAGCAGAATTGAGGTGATGAAATCCTTTCAAGCAAACTTGCCTTCCAAAAAAAATAATCCTTCTGGTCAACCGAATGCCTGAAAGCGAATCGCGCATTATGGTAATTGGTTGATATTTTGAGAGATCCGTCTCCCAAAATAGAACCCAGTACAACTTCTCGCCATTGAGACGACAAAGATGAATTTTTCATCTTCTATCTTCTTGCTTGCATAGTCTCTACGGGATCAATTCCGCATTGCTGCGGAACGACTTCCCTCGGGATTGTCCGTTAAATACGGAGTTCCCCGATACAGCTGGATGCACACTCCGGCGTCACCGCCGAAGGGGACACCTTCAGAACCTCATTAAGAATTGAGGCTTTCAACTTCTTCGGGTAAAGGATAACCCTCGGTTGAAACTTACGTATCTAATCCTTTTTGCTCCCCACGCTTTCGTCTCTCAGCGTCAGGACTGCCCCAGCCAGTTGCCTTCGCCTTTGGCGTTCCTGATGATATCGACGGATATCACCCCTCCACCATCAGTTCCACTGACCTCTGACAGCCTCTAGTCAATTAGTTTTTTCGGCATCTCGAAAGTTGAGCTCTCGATTTTTAACCGAAAACTTGATTAACCGCCTACAGACCCTTTACGCCCAATAAATCCGGGTAACGCTTAGGGGTTCTGAATTACCGCGCCTGCTGGCACAGAATTAGGCCCCCTTTATTCCATCGGTATCGTCATCCGAAGATTCTTCCCGATGAAAAGACCTTTACGCTCCGCAGAACTTCTTCAGTCACGTGGTGTCGCTCGGTCAGGCTTTCGCCCATTGCCGAAGATTCTCGACTGCAGCCTCCCGTAGGAGTAAAGCCCGTATCGCAGTGCTTTTGTTGGGGATCACACTCTCATGCCCCCTACCCGTCATAGCCTTGGTGAGCCATTACCCCACCAACTAGCTGATAGAACGCAGGCCAATCCTCTTCCGGCCGAAGCCTTTACTTAACCGGTCCAGCGACCAGTTAAGACCATCGGACATTAGCCCTGATTTCTCAGAGTTATTTCCGTGAAAAGGGAATGTTGCCCACGTGTTACTAACCCGTTTGCCGGTGCTCCCGAAGGAGCCCCTTGACTTGCATGCCTTATCCACACCACCAGCGTTCACCCTGAGCTAGGATCAAACTCTCAACTAAGATTAAACTCAAGGCGATTCTAAACAATTAACTATTCATTTTTAAAGAACTGGACCCAATTTTACTCCAATCCAGAAAAGCTGTCAATGGTCATACTTGCCCCGTTTTGTTTCCGCAGACGGTTTTCCAGAGTCTTTGGAACTGGCTCTATTTTAGGTTGTCCGGTTCTCCTTCAGCAGCGGCTTTTGGTCTCTCGCTCGCCGAGTCCTCAACTGCTCCTTTTTTATCTTTTGCCCTTCGATTACCGACATCTATTTTCGGCCCTTCAATTATCTTAGCATCAACCAAAAGGTTGTGCACTCTTCCCGAAGACTGGGCTCCGACCGCAAGCCAGTGCTTTATTCTATCCTGATCTAATCTCTGCTCTTTGGTGAATGGATTGAAAAAGCCGAGTTTTTCAATGAAGCGACCCCCTTGAGGGGCATTGCGACTATCAGTAACCACTATCTGATAAAATGGCTGATTTTTACGACCTGTTTTTAAGAAACGAATTTTTAACATAGTTACATTATCTATCTTTTTCTAATAAATTCAAGGCCCGCTCGGCCGCTGCCTGCTCGGCCGCCTGCTTGGATCGGCCTGTCCCCTGCCCCAGTTTTTGGTTGTTGACCGAAACAACAACTTTGAAATGCTTATTGTGGTCGGGCCCGGTCTCGGAAATAACTTGATAATTTGGGGTTATTTTCTTATTCGACTGAACGATCTCTTGAAGTCGAGACTTTGGGTCAATATAAGAAGAAGAATTAATTATCTCTGGCAAGAGAGTGATCAGTCTATCCTCAATTATCTTTTTGGCTGCCTCAAAGCCTTGATCGTGACAGACCGCTCCAACGAATGCCTCAAAGGCATCGGCCAAGACACTATCGCTGGCCAAATTTTCTTTTTCCCCACGCGACAAAAAAAGATAATCTTGAAATTTTAATCTTCTGGCCAGATCAGCTAAAATCTTAGTGTTGACCAAAGCCGATCTCCACCGAGTCAGTTCGCCCTCTGAATTGGGATATGTCTTATATAGCTTCTCGGCTACTAAAAAGCTTAAAACAGCATCACCTAAAAACTCTAAGCGCTCATTGTTGTTTAGGTCAAGATCATGGTTTTCATTCAAAAAAGAACGATGGACAAATGCGTTAATCAAAAGAGATCTGTCTCTGAAGCTAATGCCGATTTCTTTTTCCAGCAAACCAAAATTATGTTCTCGATAAAGACGATCAATTTCCATCTCGACCGTTTTTTTCTTTTTTCTTAATATCTTCATAAATTGCGCCCAAAATTCCATTGATAAAATGGCCCGAAGCTACTCCGCCAAAGTCCTTGCCTAATTCGATTGCTTCGTGAATAGCTACTTTAGGCGGAACTTCTTTCTGATCAAGATGCAAGAGTTCATACAAACCCAAACGTAATATGTTTCGGTCAACCAAGGTCATTTTGTCTATTGGCCACTTTGGAGCTATCTCGGTGATCATGCGATCAATCTCCGGCATAAAAGCAACCGTTCCTTTGAATAGCCGCCAAAAGAATTCTTTCGTCGCCTCTTCCACCTTAAGCTCCCGGGCTCCTGCGAGAACCTTCTCGGCATAAAGACACTCCTTCCCTTTTTCGGAACCATAAAAATCCCACTGGTAGAGGGCTTGAACGGCGAGAGATCGGGCCTGATGACGCGAAGCCATGTTATCCTCAAGGTTTTTCTTGTTTCTTCCTCTTTTTCTTCTCCTTTTTCCCCATATCCTTAAGGACATCAACCACTTCTCGGTCGCGATAATATCCGCAATAGCCACACACCGTATGAGGTTTTTTGGATTTGCCGCACTTGCGACAAGCAGAATACCGGGGAGACGACAAATAATAGTGCATCCGCCTCTGGTCTCGCCGGCTTTTTGTTTTTCTTTGTTTTGGAACAGCCATAGATGCCTAACTTTATCAGATATTGATATTTTTGCCAAGTGGTCCCAGCCGGAAACTAAGACGATGGACCGGGCAAGGTCCGTAAAGTCCGATGGCTTGGCGATGCCGTAATGTCCCGTAACCCTTGTGGCGATCAAAATGATATCTTGGATAATCTCGATGATAGTTGATCATTATCTTGTCTCGAGCCACCTTGGCCAAAATTGAAGCCAAGGCAATCGAAAAGATTTTTTGATCACCCTTAATCACCGATATTTGTTTTGAGTTTATCGGTAGACTGAAGTTTCCGTCCAATAATACCAGGCCGGGTTTTAAAGGCAATGATTCAACCGCCTTGACCATTGCTTGCTTGGTCGCTTCAAGAATATTGATCTGATCGATTGTTTTTTCTGAAACTATCCCTAAGGCAAAATAAACCCCTCTTTGTTGGCCCAGCGCCCTGACCACTCGCTCTCTTTGATTCGGACTTAACTGTTTAGAATCCCGAACAATCTTCAACTCTTCTGGAATTTTCGTGCCCCACTCAAAAAGATCAATGTGAACTGCGGCTGCCACGACTGGTCCGGCCAAAGCTCCCCGACCGACCTCATCCAGGCCAACAACCTGGCCGTGCTTGACACCTTCTTTTTTCTCCCAATTTAACCCCAAAGCTTGTTTGTCAAAAAAACCAATTTGCATTATAATGATCTTAATCTAACTTTCTTATTTTAACCTTTCTAAGATAAAATGGAAAACCAAAATAATTTAACCATCCCAGCCCAAGAGACGACTGTTTTAATGAGAAAGGATGTTGAAAAAGAACTGAAGCGGGCCCATGACGAAGCTCGACCGGCTAATTTCAGCTACAAGGTCCTTCCTTATCTTTCCTTGGCCGAGAGGAAAGTAGATTTTGGACTAAATCTTGAGGGGGCAACTGTTCTCGGACCAATCTCTTTGCGCAGTATTGTTGTTGATGGCAATCTGAATATGAGCCGAATAATCGTCAAGGGCTCGGTTTTTTTAGATCAAGCGACTGTTCTTGGCTCGATTAGCTTAGAGCAGGCAACTGTTCGGGGAGTCGTCAATCTGGTCGGTTCACAGATAAAGGACCACCTTGATTTCAATCAACTGATCAGCAATGGATTTATTAGTCTGGCAAAAGCCCGAATCGGAGAAAATGTCAACCTAGTCGGAGCCAAGGTTCAGAATCTGAAACACAGCGATAAGTTGACCATTGAAGGAAATCTTTATCTGCGGCAAGCCGTAGTTAATGGTAGTTTGAATGCGCAAAAATCAACTATCGAGGGCTCGATTGATCTGGTTGGTGTTCTGATTTTGGGTAATGTCGACCTCGAAGATTCTTTGATTTCCAAGAATTTAATAATTCGCGATGCTGTCCTGGAAGACGGCATTATGTTGAGGGGAGCTCGTTACCAACATCTGGTTAAATGATGAAGTTCGTTCATCTGCACGTTCACTCGCATTATAGCCTGCTGGACGGACTAGCCAAAATCCCCGACCTTTTGGATTATACCAAAGAATTAGGCATGGACAGCATTGCCCTGACCGATCATGGCAATCTTTATGGTTTAATCGAGTTTTATTGCGAAGCTAAAAAAAGAGACTTAAAGCCAATTCCGGGGTTGGAGATATATGTGGCCAGAAATTCAATGCGGCAAAAGCAAGCCGATGATAAAAGCAGTTATCATCTCACCCTGCTGGCTGAAAATGATCAGGGATATCGAAATTTAATCAAAATAGCCACCAAGGCCCATCTCGAGGGTTTTTATTATAAACCCAGAATTGATGGTGACTTCCTAAAAAAACATTCGGCCGGATTGATAATTCTTTCCGGATGCGCCAAAGGCCAGATCCCCCAACTGATAGTTGGCGGACGCCTGAAAGAGGCAGAAGAGCTGGCTTTGCGATATAAAGAGATGTTCGGCCAAGACAATTTCTTTCTCGAGATGCAACATTGTCCGAGTTTTTCAGCCCAACCAGAGATCAATCGCCAGTTAAATCGTATTTCTAAATCAACAAGCATCCCTCTGGTCGCCACTAATGATGTCCATTATCTCAAGCCCGAAGACGAAGAGGCTCAGGAGATACTGTTGATGATAAACACTCACACCAACATTGAAACAGCGAATCGTCTGACCATGGCGGGCAGTGATTCTTATCTCGCCTCACCAGCCGAAATGATTGAAATATTCAAAGAATATCCAAAAGCCATTGAGAATACTGTGAAGATAGCCCGAAGATGTAAAGTGGAAATCGACTTGAGCCAGATCCGGCTCCCCCACTTTGAAACTCCATCCGGGGTGGATGAAGATACCTACCTGGAGCAACTTTGCCGAGAGGGCATCAAGGAGAAATATGGAAAAAAGAATTCTGAAATCGAGAACCGATTAATATACGAACTTTCGGTTATCAAGAAAATGGGCTTTGCTTCCTATTTTTTAATAGTCCATGATTTTGTTAAATGGGCCAAAGAGCATCATATCGTTGTCGGCCCAGGGCGAGGAAGCGCCGCTGGTTCAATCGTCTCTCATCTCTTAGACATAACCACGGTTGATCCATTAAAACATAACCTTCTTTTTGAAAGATTCCTGAACCCGGAGAGAATATCAATGCCCGACATTGACATTGATTTTGCCGACAAGCGAAGAGATGAGGTTATTGAATATGTCGCTGAAAGATATGGTCGTGATCGGGTGGCTCAAATAGTTACCTTTGGAACAATGGCCGCCCGGGGTTCTATTCGGGACGTCGGACGGGCTCTTGGCTATAGTTATGGATTTTGCGATCAAATTGCCAAATCTATCCCCATGATGATGAGCCTTTCCCAAGCTTTAAAAGCCAACAAAGATCTGAAAGGACAATATGATGCTGATGAAAAGGTGCGCCGACTAATTGATTTGGCCATAAAAATCGAAGGAACGGCTCGCCACGCTTCAACGCACGCTTGCGGCGTCGTCGTTGCTGACCAGCCTCTTTCGGAAATAATCCCTCTGCAGCTGGCTCCTCAAAACAAAGGGAGTATTATCACTCAATACAGTATGGAATACGTAGAAGCGCTCGGTTTGCTGAAGATGGACTTTTTGGGATTAAGAAACCTAACTATTATTGAAGAAACCCTGAAGAGGATATATGCCATTAACCGGATAAACCTTGATATTGAAAAGATTCCGACCGATGACCGAAAGACCTACCGGTTGCTGCAAAAAGCTGAAACGACCGGGATCTTCCAGCTTGAAAGCAGTGGAATGAAAAACTACCTGAAACAGCTCAAGCCAAATCAATTTCAAGATATTGTGGCCATGGTCGCTCTTTATCGGCCCGGACCAATGCAATTCATTCCTGATTATATTAATCGCAAGCACGGCAAAGAAAGAATCACCTACTTCCACCCGGTTTTAAAAGAGATCCTGTCTGATACTTATGGCATTGCTGTTTACCAAGAACAGATTCTGCAAATTGCCCATCGTCTGGCCGGCTTTTCTCTTTCAGAAGCTGATAAGCTTAGAAAGGCTATCGGTAAAAAGATTAAAGATTTGCTGATCCAGCAACAAGAAAAATTCATCCAAGGAATGATCAAAAACGGTATCTCGGAAAAGGTAGCGGGCGAAATCTGGGAGTGGATAATTCCCTTTGCCAGCTATAGTTTTAATTTGGCCCACTCAACTTGTTATGCCACTATTGCTTATCAAACAGCTTATTTAAAGGCTCACTACCCACTGGAATTTATGTCCTCTTTGCTGACCTCACATTCTGGAAATAACGATAAAATATCTTTTTTGATCCAAGAATGTCGACGAATGAAGATCGAGATTTTGCCTCCCGATATCAATGAAAGTTTTTTAACCTTTTCTGTTGTTCCCAAAGAAAAGGTCATTCGTTTCGGTCTCGGCGCAATCAAAAACGTCAGCCAAAAGTCCATTGAGCAGATAATTAGCGAAAGGAAACAGCATGGTTACTATAAATCTATAGAAGATTTCGTTAATCGAACTTGCCAAATTGGTCTAGATAAAAAATCATTCGAAAGCATGGCCAAGGCCGGGGTGTTCGACAGCATGGTCGAAAGGTCCAGAGTGGTGAACAATGTAAAGAACATCATTCACTGCACCCAAGAGATAAAAAAACAATCATCAAGCCACCAGACCAGCCTTTTTCAGACCACCCCGCTGGCAACAAATTTCAACTTAAGCTCGGCCGGCCCGGAGATAAGCACCTTAGATCGATTGACTTGGGAGAAAGAGTTGCTTGGCTTATATATCAGCTCTCATCCATTGCAACAATATGAGAAAATGATTCAAAAGGTAGCCACTCCTGTCAACCAAATAAACGATCGCTTGGTCGGGCAAATGATTAGGGTGGCGGGAATCATAAACAAGACTAATCGAATTGTTACGAAGAACAACGAACAGATGATGTTCGCTGAATTAGAAGATTTAACCGATAGAATTGAAGTCGTCATCTTTCCGCGCGTCTTAGACATGTATGCTAAAATGATCACCGATGGAAACATTGTTTTGTTAACCGGACGAATTGACCGACGGAACGGTTCTATCCAAATGATCGGCGAGTCAGTCGAAGAGTTAATTTCCAAGAATTGATATGGAAATAGAAAAAATCAAACATTCTTTAGCTCATATAATGGCGGCGGCCTTAAAAAACCTCTATTCCGAGATCAAATTTGGCATTGGCCCAAGCATTGAAAATGGATTCTATTACGATGTTGATTTCAAAGAAAAAATAAGTCTTGAAGATCTGTCCAAGATTCAAGAAGAGATGATAAGGATTATTAAGCAAGATGTGGCTTTCCGTCAAGAAAATATTGATCGATCTAAAGCTTTGGATATTTTTCAAGACCAGCCCTACAAACTAGAGCTGATTAAAGAACTGGCGGAAGAAAAAATAAGTGTATTCTGGCTGGGAGAATTTGTTGATCTTTGTCGAGGCCCTCACATAGAATCAACCGGACAAATAAACCCTGATTCATTTAAGCTCCATTCGGTTGCCGGTGCCTATTGGCGCGGTAATGAAAATCGCCAGATGCTGCAAAGAATCTATGGCTACGCCTTTGAATCGGCCGAACAATTAAACGAATTCATGACGCAATTAACCGAAGCGCAAAAAAGAGACCATCGCCTGATTGGGAAAAGATTAGGTCTGTTCCATTTTGACGAGAACTTAGGCGCTGGCCTGGTTCTTTGGCCGCCATCCGGTGCTCGGCTAAAAAAAATCATCCAAGACTTTATCTTGGATAAATGTTTGGCAAATGGGTATGATTTAATTGATACCCCTCATATCGCTCGCCTTCACCTCTGGAAGACCTCCGGGCATACCGATTTTTATCGAGAGAGTATGTTCCCGGCCATACACCTGAAAGAGATGTCCGAAGAAGAAAAGGACGATTATCAGATCAAGCCGATGAACTGTCCTTTTCATATCATGGTCTACCAAAGAGAACCTCACAGTTATCGCGATCTACCTTTACGTTATGCTGAGCTGGGCACTGTTTATCGTTACGAAAAATCAGGCGTGCTCCACGGACTGACTCGCGTCAGAGGATTCACTCAAGATGATGCCCATATCTGGTGTACCCCCGATCAACTTCCCGATGAAATCGAGAGAACCTTAAGCCTGGCCCTGGAGATTCTATCTGATTTTGGCTTCAAGAAATATGATATTTATTTATCAACGCGCCCCGAAAAACACATCGGCAGCAACCAGATCTGGGACAAGGCCACTGAAGCATTAAAACAATCTTTGAACCAAAAACAAATCCCGTATCGAGTTGATGAGGCCGGCGGAGTTTTCTATGGACCAAAAATCGACATCAAGATCAAGGATTCAATCGGCCGAAGTTGGCAGTGCACCACCATTCAGGTTGATTTTAATTTACCTGAAAAATTCGACCTTCATTTTATCGATCAGAAGGGTCAGAAACAAAGACCGATCATGATCCATCGGGCTTTACTGGGAAGCGTCGAGCGGTTCATTGGCGTTTTACTCGAACATTATGCCGGACAGCTTCCAACCTGGCTAAGTCCGACCCAGATAATGGTCATTCCGATTGCCGATCGCCACGTCAGCCAGGCGCAAATCATAGTTGAAAGGTTGAGAAAAAGATCTTTCCGTGTTGATATTGATAGCGACAATAAAACGGTCAGCAAGAAAATTCTTCAAGCCGAAGAAAAACAAATCCCCTTTATTCTTGTCCTGGGAGATCGTGAAATAGAAAAAGAACAAATAAGTGTTCGAGAGAGGCACTCATCCAATCTGATCAATTTGACCATTCAAGAATTAGAAGAACTGATTGACCAAAGAATTAAATCTCGTTCCTAATGTCTGGCCGAAAAGCAAAAAACCATTCCGGGCACTATTTTTTGGCAACATTTGGGTGTCAGATGAACATCTCTGATTCTGAAAAGATAGCATATGCCTTAGAGCAAAAAGAATATCAACGGGTATACGATTTAGAAAAAGCCGATCTGGTTGTGGTCAATATGTGCTCTGTTCGACGATCAGCAGCTGATCGGATAAATGGTTTAATAGCTAAAATAGGGAAAGTTCGAGAAAAAAATCCTCGGCTGAAGTCAATCTTAACCGGTTGTTTCTTGAAACATCCTGAACAAAGAAAATTCTTTGAATTTTTTGATCAAGTTTGTTCTCGAGAAAAAATATTGGGCCGTCACTATCTCTTCCACCCGGCAAAATGCGGATCCTCTTATCGCGCCTTTGTTCCGATTATGACCGGCTGCAATAATTTTTGCTCTTACTGCGTAGTTCCCTACACGCGCGGGCGTGAACATAGCCAGTCGGCTAAAGAAATAATCAAAAAGATAAAGTCTTTGGTCGAAAAAGGATACAAGGAGATCTGGCTTTTGGGTCAAAATGTAAACAGTTATCGAGACCAAATATCAGACATTGGTTTTGCCGACTTGCTAACAAAGATAAATGAACTGAAAGGAGATTTTTGGATTTATTTTACCAGCTCCCACCCCAAAGACCTAGATGATCAGTTGATTGAAACCATGGCTCGGTCATTTAAATTAGCTCCCTATTTGAATCTTCCGGTTCAATCGGGCGATAATACCATCCTGAAAAAGATGAATCGCCCCTATAATGTTTCTTTATATCAAAGCAAAATTAAAAAATTAAGACAAGCTTTCAATAAGTATCGGCTCAATGAAGAGAAAAGAATCGCTCTCTCAACTGACCTGATTGTTGGTTTTCCTGGCGAAACTAAGAGCCGGTTCCAAAGAACGGTTCAACTGATGGAGATTATAGAATTTGATATGGCCTACATTTCCCGGTATTCTCCGCGCCCTCTCACCCGGGCCTGGGCCATGCCCGAAACTGTTGATTCAAAAGAGAAGAAGGAAAGAGAGATTGTTTTAAATGAAGTTTTAAAAAAGACCGCTAAAAAGGCAAATGATTTTTATCTGGGGCTGACTCTGCCTGTTTTAATTGAAAAAACAGATTCAAAAAAAGGATGGCTTCTGGGAAAGACCAGAAGTTATAAAACTATAAAAGTCAAAGGCAAAAAATCTTTCATCGGTCAGATAGTTTGGGTTGAAGTAGAAAAAGCACTTTCTTGGGGTTTAGGCGGAAAAATAAAAGAGGGCTTGCCTAAAACTTCAGGCAGGCCCTCACCGAATCCTCGATACCAAGTGGCCAAGCGCGGCCACTCCCGAAATGATAACCGACTTCATGGCTAGTCCGAATAGCGTGGCAACAAGCGCCTTCGGATCACGAACTATAACGGCATAAAGCGTCGTCCCCCCAGCTACCCAGGGCACGAATGGAATCGTGTTGATCAATAGCATAATCAGATATTTGTGATGTTGCCACTTTTCCACATACCTGATCATGCGTTGACCGGAATCATGGCGGCGATTCAGCGCCGCTCTGATCTGTTCGTTGACCCCCCGGAAGAACTGATGACCATCAAACTGTTGAATAACCCCTCTGACCAGATAGGTTAAAGAGACGAAGATGATGATGCTGATCAGAGTGTTCAGCATCATCGAAGCAATAGCCAACAAAGTTGACCAAAGCAACCCATCTCCAACAGATAGACGACGAATAAGCCATACATCTGCCGCAAAAAACCACAAAAGCCATTCCATCTCTCCTCCTTTGGCTGTCAATTGGGATGTTTTTATTCTATAATAAAAAAAGTTTATGTCAACAGAAAAACAAAAAATTGTTGTTATTCTTGGACCAACTGCTGTTGGAAAAAGCAGCTTAGGAATTGAATTAGCCAAAAAATTCAACGGAGAAATTGTCTCCGCCGACTCGAGGCAGGTTTATCAAGGAATGGACATTGGAAGCAATAAGATAATGCCGCTAGAAAAACAGGGCATTAAACACCATCTCATTGATATTGTTTCGCCCCGAAGAAATTTTAATGTCGTTGCTTTTCAGAGCAAAGCAGAAAGAGCCATGTCTCAAATCATTAAAAACAATAAGACGCCTTTTCTAGTGGGCGGATCCCCGCTTTATCTTTATAGCGTTATTGACGGCTGGATATTTCCAAAAACTTCACCGAATCAAAAGTTGAGACGCGAGTTATCACGTAAAAAAAATCAAGAACTCTTAGAAATATTAAAAAAGATGGACTCCCGGGCCGCAAAAAGAGTAGACCCCAACAATGCTCGGCGAATAATAAGAGCCATTGAAATCGCCAATGATCTAAGAATGGTGCCACCCCTGGAAAAGAGCCCATCGTTTAAATCTCTTTTGATCGGCCTAAATGCTCCAAAGCAAGATATCAAGACAAAAATTGAACAAAGGTTGAAAAATCGGCTGAATCAAGGATTGATCCAGGAAGTAATTAAGCTGCGCCAACTCCCTTTATCGTGGAACCGGCTTGAAGCATTCGGTCTAGAATACCGATGGGTGGCTTTTTATCTCCAGGGTAAAATTAGTCAAATTGAAATGAGTCAAGGTATTATTAAAGACACCCTGAAGCTTATTAAAAATCAAATGAACTGGTTTAAAAAAGACCGGCGCATTAAATGGACAACCGGCCTAGATGAAGCCATTGAAATTATTGAAAATTTTCTGGACTAGTCCTGACTTTTGTTTAATTGATCGATAATCAATTTTTCGGCCGCTTTCGGCAGAACGCTGCCCCGGGTTTCTCTCATTAATTGTCCAATTAAAAATTGAACACTAACTGTCTTCCCTTTCCGATAATCTTCTTTCGCCTTGGGATTCTCTTCAATTATTCGCGATACAAGAGGAATAAGCGTTTTTTCATCATCAATGGCCGCAATGTTCTTCTCTGCCATGATCTGCGACGGGTCCCCGCCTGTTGTCAACATATCTTTTAAAAGATCCTTGGCTAAACGGGAAGGGATCTTGCCTTGGAAAACAAGAATGATGAGTTCAGCAAAGTTCTCTGGCGCGATCTTGATGTCTTTAATTGAATCCGAAGCCAAGAGCCCCTTTAAATCACTAATTAAATAATTGCTCAATAATTTCATTAATCGACCCTTATGTTCCATGGCAACGTTCTCATCTTTCATCCAAGACAAAAGTTCGCTCGCTGATTTCTCAAAGTAATTTGCTAAATCAATCTCTCGAATTAAGACCTGAATGCTTTCTGGATCAATCAGGTATTCTTGTTCAAAACGCAATCTCTTAGCCGACGGTAGTTCTGGCAACCGTTGTCTTATCTCCTGGATCTCATTTTCCATCCAAAATATTGGTTTGAGGTCTGGCTCGGGAAAATATCGATATTCTTGGGCAATCTCTTTTTTCCTCTGCGGAATGGTCTTTCGGCCATTCCAGCCTCTTGTTTCCTGTTCTACCTTCTGCCCCTGGGCAATAAGGTTGGTTTGGCGCGATATTTCATAATCTATGGCTTCTTTAACCGCCCGAAAAGAGTTTATGTTTTTGAGTTCTACTTTGGTCCCCGAGGCAAAAGCGGCCCCCGGTGGCTGGACCGAAACATTGGCCTCAACCCTCATTTCTCCTTTTTCCATATCAGCGTCAGATGCCCCCAATGATCTCAGAATCAACTGTAACTTGCGCGCAAACAATTCAACCTGTTCTCCGGTTTTAAAATCAGGTTCGGTAACCAGTTCCATTAAGGGCAATCCCGCCCGGTTGAAATCAACCAGAGAATACTCCCCTCCCTCAACGTGAATAAGCTTAGCCGTATCTTCCTCCAGGTGAATTCTTCTGATCCTGGCGCTTTTGTCTCCTATGTTCAAAAAACCATTTTGACATAAAGGCTTGTCAGCCTGTGATATTTGGTAACCCTTGGGAAGATCTGGATAAAAATAGCTTTTGCGGGCAAATTCCGATTCAAGTGGAATTTCACAACCCAAAGCCAGCCCGACCTGAACCGTTTTTTCAACGGCTAAAGCATTGGCACTGGGCAGAGTTCCCGGATGAGCCAAGCAAATGGGACAAATATTCACATTGGCTTTTTGAGCCCCGGGATCATTGGCGCAAGAACAAAACATCTTGCTCAACGTTTTTAGTTGAACATGTATCTCTAGTCCAATAACCGGCTCGAAGTCGTTTTTAACCATATTCTTGGAGCCGCCTGCAGGAATCGAACCCGCGTCCGCGGTTTACAAAACCACTGCTTTACCACTAAGCTAAGGCGGCTTTTAAGATCGGGGGCGAGTTAGCTTGTCCCAAAAATCATCCTTGAGTTTTTTCTTTTTATTGCCGGTCGGTAAAGGACAGCGTTCTTTCTTGCCATTTTTTTGGGATTGGGATAAGACCGAATGATCAAGAGATAACACCTTGCTGCCAAAAAGAACAGCGAGCCCCAGAATGCTTAAAGCAGCGATTAGACGAAGACCAAGCAGGTAGTCCATAATTTATTATATCTCAAATCTGGCAAAATCAGTTACTTCTATCTTTTCTCCCAATTGAGAAACAACTTCGTCAATCAAATTCTTAATGGTCTTGCGGTCGTCCCTAATCCATTTTTGCCTTAAAAGAACAACTTCTCCATAAAATTTTTCCAACTTGCCGGCGACGATCTTCTCGATCATCTCCGCTGGTTTGCCTGAAGCTGCCAACTGTTCTCGATAAATTTCTTTTTCTTTTTCTATAACTTCTTTTGGCACACTGTTTTCTGAGATGTATAAAGAGTTCATGGCGGCTATCTGCATAGCTATCTCTCGAGCAAGATTGTGAAAACTCTCTGATTTGGCCACAAAGTCGGACTCACATCGAATCGCCACCATGGTGCCAACTTGGCCATTGGCATGAATATAACTTTCCACCAGTCCGTGATGCGTTTCGCGAGCCGATTTATTAGCCGCGATCTCTTTTCCTTTCTTCTTCAGGATCTCTTTGGCTTTATCAATATCACCTTTAGATTCGGCCAAAGCTTTTTGGCACTCGGAAACACCAATGCCGGTCTCGGCTCTTAGTTTCTTGATCAAATCTATAGACATATTTATTTGAGCACTTTTTTAATCTCTTCCAGAATAAAAGAAACCGCCGAAAGGGCGTCGTCATTGCCCGGGATGGGGTAGTCAACCGTTTCTGGATTAAGATTCGTGTCAACTATTGCCACTGATTTTATGTTTTTGCGGCGAGTTTCTCGAGCAACTAGTCCATTTTTATCTAAATCAGCGATAAAAACAGCTGCGGGCAGTTCTTTCATGATCTTCAATCCCTCAAAATTCTTTTTAAGGCGATCTATTTCTCGGTCAATTTCCAGCCTTTCCTTCTTAGTGTAATGATCAAACTCTCCCTTTTCTCTTTTGGTCTCTTTATCAATCAAATCCTTGATCCGCTGGGAAATAATCTTGAAATTGGTCAACGTGCCCCCCAGCCAACGATTACTAACGTAAGGCATTCTGCATTCTTCGGCCGCTGATTTAACCATTGTTTGGAGCTGAATCTTGGTTCCCACAAAAAGAACCTGCTTGTTCTCTTTCTTCAGATTAGCCAGAAAAGAAAGAGCCGCTTCAAGCTTTTCGGCCGTTTTGCTTAGGTTAATAATATGAACTCCGGATTTAACGCTCTCAACATAAGGCTTCATTTTCGGATGAAGCTTTGAGGTTTTATGACCATAGCCAACCCCGGCTTCGGTCATGAACTGAATTAAATTTTCGTTATTTTTACTCATAAAAAACATAAAACAAGGAACGGCTCCAACAAAGAAGCCGACCAGTCGTCAACGCAACCTGGCTGACACCCTGAACTAAGATAATATAGCATTGATCAGTCAATAAATCAACAAAAGGAAGCCGGTCCTTGATTTTTAATCTATTTCTGCTATCCTGTAATAAGCTATGAAAAAAGACATTCACCCCAAATACAGTCGCGAGACGCCGGTTGTTTGCGCCTGTGGCCGAGAGTTCAGCGTCGGCTCAACGGCCGACAGTATCCGAACTGAGGTTTGTGGTTTTTGCCATCCTTTTTATACCGGCGAGCAGAAATTTATTGATGTCCAGGGACAAGTACAGAAATTTCAAAACCGATTAGCTAAAAAACAAAAGTTTCTTAAGGGCAAAAAGAAATGAAGACGGCAGCCGTCATCATGGAAATAAGGGCTGGAGCGGGCGGCGAAGAGGCCGCTCTTTTTGCGAGAGATCTGTTCCAAGCTTATGCTCGCTACGCCAAGAAAATGAACTGGAAATTAGAGATTTTTGATGAGAATAAAACTAACCTGCGAGGATGTCGTCGAATCTGTTTTCGTCTTTTCGGAGAAGATTCCTGGAACAAGATGAGGAACGAGGCCGGCACCCATCGGGTTCAAAGAATCCCGACAACCGAAAAGACCGGGCGAATACAGACATCAACCGTGACCGTGGCTGTTTATCCTCAGGAAGAATTTCAACAAACAAAGATAAATCCGAATGATATAAAGATGGACTTTTTCCGATCTTCCGGACCGGGAGGACAAAATGTCAATAAGCGAGAAACGGCCGTCCGGCTGACCCATCAACCAACCGGGCTGGTTGTCAACTGCCAAACCAGCCGCAGTCAGCAAAAAAACAAAGAACTGGCTTTCCAGATATTACAAGCCAAGCTGGCTCAAAAACAAAAAGAAGAACAGATTGAAAGTCAAAAAAACAAGAAAAAAATCCAGATCGGATCAGCTGAAAGAGCGGAAAAAATCAGAACTTATCACTTCCCTCGCAATCAAATCACCGATCATCGAACCAAAAAAAACTGGCATAACCTAGAAGATGTTATGAGAGGAGAAATGGACAAGATGATCAGGTCTTTAGCCAAGATTCAAACCGATTAAAAGATCACTTGGGCGGATCGAAATCTTTCTCTTCAACTAATACTTCTTTCAGCTCGTCCAGGCTTTCCAAGATGGCTCCCGCCCCTCTAACCATAACCGTCAAAGGATCTTCAATTATCTTGACCGGCATTTTCACCTCTTGCATGATGAGCTGGTCCAATCCTTTCAAGAAAGCTCCGCCGCCAGCCAAATAGATTCCGTCGCTCATAATATCGGCCAGCAATTCGGGCGGAGTAGATTCAATTGTTTCTTTGACCGCATTGACAATTTCGCCGACTGACTTTTCCAGCGCCCGATGAATATCTTTTGAAGAAACAATTATCTCTTCTGGTAAACCGGTGATGACATTCCGGCCTCGAATTGGCATTTCCTCGTTTTGAGTCAAAGAAATAGCCGACCCTATTCTGATCTTGGTCCTTTCGGCTGTTTGCTCTCCGATGATTAACTTATACTCATCCAAGACATAATCAATGATGTCTTGATTAAGTTTGTCACCAGCGGTTTTAAGGCTTATTTTGGAAACTATTCCCCCCAAAGAGATAACCGCCACCTCGGACGTACCTCCGCCAATATCAACGATTAAATTGCCAGTTGCTTCCTGAATCGGCATTTTCGCACCAATAGCTGAAGCCACCGGCTCGTCGACCAAAAAAACCTGGTGGGCGCCGGCATTGCGAGCCGCATCTCGAACAGCCTTTTCTTCCACCTCGGTTATACCCGAAGGAATACCAATGATGACTCGGGACCAAAAATGAGGAAACCAGTTTTTGCCTCTGGCTTTTTGAATGAAATAGCGCAACATCTGCTCGGTAACCTCAAAATCAGAGACCACTCCCTTAACTAAAGGGCGGGAGGCCACAATGTAAGCAGGGGTCCGACCGACCATCTTTTTGGCTTCTTGGCCAATGGCCAATATTTGTCCGGTTTTTTTATTCAGTGCCACCACCGACGGCTCATTGATCACTATTCCCTTACCACGCACGTAAACCAAAGAATTGGCCGTGCCCAGATCAATAGCAATATCTTGATAAAAATAATTGAACAGATTGTTTTTTTGCATTTTTACATTATAGCACCTTATTTAATAAGATTGAGCAAATAGCCACCTGTGTTCGGCTGGTTTCCGACAGTAAACACAACTTCCTTTTTCTTTTTTCGCTCCCAAAGGAAGGCACCGGGTTGAGGCCTTGGTTTCTTTCTTGATTGTTTCCTCACATTTTTCGTCTTGGCACCAGAAAGCCTGGATAAATCCCCTCTTCGTGGCCATAATATCCCTGAACTCTTGATAAGAGTCGGCATGATGGGTATTCTGTTCGGTAAAACAACGATGCCGGCGGAGGGCCTCTTTTTGAATTTCGTCCAGAATAACCGACAAGCGGTCAGCCAGGCCCTCTCTCTTGGCCTTTGATTTCTCTGAATTATCTCTCCGAACCAAAGTCACTCCCCCCTCTTTAATCTCCTGCATGCCAATTTCCAGACGCAAAGGAACTCCCTTCATCTCCCATTGATTAAACTTGAATCCGGCTGTTTCCCCTTCTTTGAGATCTATTTCCGTTCTGACACTGCTTATCTCCGATTTTATCTTTTGGGCATAATCAACCACCTTGTCCCGGTTGTCTTTTTTATAGATCGGAACGATCACCGCCTGAATAGGCGCAATGCGCGGAGGCAGAAAAAGGCCATGATTATCTCCGTGTGACATCACTAATCCGCCAATGCTGCGAGTAGAGAGGCCCCAGCTGTTCTGCCAAGGATAAAGATCTTTTCCTTCCCGGTCTTGAACCTTCCAACCAAAGGCCCGGGCAAAGTTCTGCCCCAAATCGTGAGAAGTGGCCGACTGCAAGGCCTTGCCATCAGGCATCAGAATCTCAATGGTCAACGTTTGATCAGCCCCAACAAATTTTTCGGAACTGCTTTTGACCCCAGTTATTCCATGCATGGCCATCAGGTCTTGATACATCAATCGATAGGCCTCCAGGGCCCAGCGGGCCAAAACAAGGCTTTCTTCGTGGCTGGCGTGGGCACAGTGTCCTTCTTGCCATAAGAACTCTGATGTCCGAAGAAACAAATAGGTTCTCTTTTCCCATCGAACCACATTGCTCCATTGATTCATTTTGATGGGCAGATCGCGCCATGATTTTGTCCAGTTCTTATACATGGCATACATGATCGTTTCCGAGGTCGGCCGAACAATCAACTTTTCTTTCAGCTTCTGGCCGCCGGCAATGGTAACCACCGCCGTATACGGAGCAAATCCCTCAACATGATCTTTTTCTTTTTCCAGAAAAGATTCGGGAATAAAAAGAGGGAAATAGGCGTTCATCACTCCATTGTCTTTGAAAATAGGATTCAAGAAATTCTGGACCGATTCCCACAAAGCATAACCATATGGTCGAATGACCATGCATCCCTTAACCGGAGCATAATCAGCCAACTCGGCCTTAAGGATAATGTCGGTATACCATTGAGATAGATTTTTTGATTTAGCCACAATCTCTTTTTTCATCTTGTTCAATTAAAAAGATGAAATATATCTTTGATGCTGATCAGTATTAATAATCCGATCAAAAAAATAAAGAAAAAATTATTGATTCTGTTCTCTAAAACCGCATTAGGCGCCCGTCCTCTTACCTTCTCTATAGCCAGAAAAAGCAATCTTCCCCCGTCCAGCGCCGGCAGGGGCAGTAGATTAAAGATGGTAAAATAGATGGCGATCAGGGCCATAATCATGAAAAGCCTGTCCCAACCAATAGCGGCCTGCTCTCCCGCCATCTGGACAATTCCAATTGGCCCAATCAGGCGGGCTCCTGGAACTTGTTCCCCGCGAACCAGACGATTTAGAACATCGGCCGTTATGACTGGAATGGCTACTGTCTGCAAGACAGTCGCTTTGAAACCAGCCCAAGGAGCTTGATGCCATGAATAATGGCGTCGGACGATTGAACCGATCATGACGCCCAAAGCGCTTTCTGACTCTTCGGCCAGTCTGGGCCGCACCTCAACGCTGATCAGCTGGCTGCCTCGCTGAACTTTCAAAATAATGTTTTCGCCCCGATGTTGATCCAGAAAAGATATCAACTCTTCGGTTCGGCCAAATGATACCTGCTTTAGATTGCTCCCCGCCAGAACCAGGTCGCCCGTCTTTAGTCCCGCTTGGCTGGCGGGCGAATCTTCAAGCACTCCGATTATTTGAACTTGGGCCGGCTCCCCATCTTGAGCCGCAAAAGGCAGCCCCCAGATGCCGGCGACAAAAGACAGAATAACCACCGCCGCTAACCATGTGGCTACGACTCCCCCCAAAAGAATGGCCACCTTATGCCTGGTCGGAACACTGTTATTTCGTTCATCTCCTTCCAGCGCGGGTACTTTGACAAATGCCCCCAGTGGCAGCCAGTTGATAGAATAGAGAGTGGCCCCAATTTTAACTCCCCAAATGCGAGGAGGCAGTCCCAGCCCAAATTCTTCTATCGGAATACCAAACTTTTTGGCCAAAATAAAATGGCCAAACTCATGAATGGCGACCAAAACGATCAAACTGATAATAACGATTATAAAATAAAAGAACATGCCTAACCTTTAATTTCTTCTTGTTTATCTTCTTTCATTTTTTCAATCCGGTCGTTGTATTCAGCAATCATTTTTTGCAACTTATCCTTAAGCTTGAATTTTTCATCTTCGCTGATCTGATTGTCGTCAAAAGACTTTCTGATCCCGGCCCATCCTTCGTGCCACCAGTGTCGAACGGTCTCTTTGGCTTGGTTAGCCTTATCGTTGATCAAAATAGCCAGATTCTCCCTCCTTTCTTGAGAAAGTTCTGGCATGTTGATCCGAATCAATTTTTGATCAACGATGGGATTCAGTCCAATGTTGGCCTGACGAAGAGACTGCTCAATTGACTTCAAATATTCATCGCTCCACGGCTGAACAACCAGCTGACCGCCTCCATTTAAAGAAATGGCTGCCAACTGCTTGAGAACCATATCCTGACCGGCAATAGAAACCTTGATGTCTTCGATCAAGGAAGGAGTAGCCCGAGAGGCATGAATCTTATTCAACTCTTGCCCAAAGAACTCAATCGCCTTTTCAAGCTCAGCTTTAGTATTTTCGATTACTTTTATTTTTGACATATTTTTAAATTAAAACTTGTTCCAGGGCCAGTCTCTTGTTGAGACTGACACTCCGCAATCTGGCCTCCACCTCTTCAATTAATTCGATCTGGTCCGCTATTTGTGGCCAATCATATTTTGTCTGCCCGCCGATCTCTACTTCTAGGTCAAGTGCTTTTATAAGCATAACCGATCGCCAATATCTCAACCAGTTTTCCAGCAATCCAGACAATGATTCTCTTTCCCTGGACATCTTTTCGGCAAAATTAAAACGATCCGCTAAAGGTAGCTTCCAGATCCGATCAAGGTTTTTCCAATCTTCTAGTTTCTCCTGTAATGCAGTGGGATTATCTTTCAATTCCATCATTAAATCAAGCCGGCCTTGACCGTAGAAAGCAATCTCATTGGCTTTATTTGGATTCAGCCCCTGACCGATCAACCAATGAATTGATTGAAATATGGTCAAGGGATTAAAATGAACAATTTGACAACGAGATTGAATGGTTGATCTAAGCGGCTCTAAAAAATCAGCCAAAAGAATGAAAGTTGTTTGATTCTTGGGCTCTTCCAAAACCTTCAATAAAGCATCCTGGGCAACAGAGTTCATCATTTGGGCCTGATGAATAATTATGATTTGTCGATTGTTTCCAGAAAGCTTCAGTTCCGTGCGGCGTTTGGCATATTTAATCTGGCTGACCTTAATTGAGCCTCGCCCGCCGCCTTCCGGATATTCGGGCTGAATTCTTAAAACCTGGAACAGCCATGGATCATCAACCTGTTTTTTAATTTGTTCGGTCAGCCAGTTGGTAAAACTTTCTTTGCCAACGCCCGGTTCGCCCACAAAAAGATAGGCCTGGGCCAGCCGACCCTGTTTTATCTCTTGCCCTAAAAAATCTTTTTGCCTTTGATGAACATCCATCAATCTTAAGCTCGCCGGATAATGCTTTTCTTATAGAGACCAAGATTGTCCAAAACAATCCCCAGTCCCTTGATAACGCAGAATAATGGTTCTTCAGCAATGAAAGTTGGCACCTTGGATCTTTGGGACAAGAACTGATCGATGTTAGCCAGCAAGGACCCCCCGCCCGCCAGAATAATCCCTTTATTCATAATATCGGCTGAAAGCTCGGGCGGCGTCTCTCGAAGAACGCTTTTGATCGAACGAGCTATCTCTTCAACTACCTCACTGATCGCTTCTTGAATCTCATTGGATGATATTTTAATATCGCGCGGCAAGCCGCTGGCAATATCTCGGCCCCGAATATCCAGATATTTTGGTTTCTTTTCCGGACGAGCGGTACCAATCTTCTTTTTTGCTTCTTCGGCTGTCTGAATGCCAATGGCTAAATTATATTTGTCCTTGACGTAGGCCACAATGGCCTCGTCCATCTTGTCTCCGCCCACCCGAGTAGAGGCACAGGTGACCATTCCGCCCAAAGAAATGACAGCCACCTCCGAAGTTCCTCCGCCAATATCAACTATCATGTGACCAGAACAGGAATCAACTGGAATACCAGCCCCTAGAGCCGCCAAGATTGGCTCCTTAGCCACATAAGCTTTCTTGGCCCCAACACTTAAAGCCGCCTCAACAACCGCTCTCCTCTCGGCTGAAGATATGTCGGCCGGGACTGAGATAACCAATTCGGGCTTCATAAAATCAAACGGACCGCTAACTTTGTTAATGAAGTATTTGATCATCGATTGAGTAACCCGATAGTCAGCGATGACCCCATCTCTTAGGGGCCGATATATCTTGATGCTATCCGGCGTGCGCCCAATCATCTGTTTGGCCTCGAGGCCAACCGCTAAAACTCGATTATCCTCCGGTGTCACGGCCACCACCGAAGGTTCATTAACAACTATCCCTTTCTTGGGAAGCAAGACCAAAGAATTGGCTGTTCCCAGATCAATGCCGATTTTGCGAGAGAATATCATATTATTCGTTAAGGCGTCGGATGTCAGCCCCGAGACGCGTCAATCTTTCTTCTAAATTGGCATAACCTCGATCAATTTGATCAACTCCCTCAACAGTGGTCATGCCTTCGGCCATTAGGCCGGCGACCACTAAGGCCGCTCCGGCCCTGATATCGCTTGATTCAATGGTGACTCCATTTAAAGGAGTGGGTCCAAAAACAAAGGCTCGATGAGGGTCAACCATTTCAATATCTGCCCCCATTTTTCTTAATTCTCCGGTATAACGCAATCTGTTCTCATAAAGAGGATCGTGAATCAAACTCTTGCCCCTGGCTTGAGTCAATAAGGGAACCACCAGCGGCAGCAAATCAGTTGGAAAGCCGGGATAAGGAAGAGCCTGAAGCTTCAAGCCCTTTAAATTGGGAGAATGCCGCACCAAAAGAGAGTCGGCTTCCACCTCAAA
>CAZUSP010000004.1:0-32344 GCA_964623505.1 uncultured Candidatus Saccharibacteria bacterium | reverse complement strand
ACCCCTGGTCGTAAAGATATTTGAATATCCACCAGATGCTTTCGGTATAACGAGAATCGATCGTGGCATAGTAATTCCGGTAATCAGCCCATCGGCCTATTCTTTTCAAAACCTTCTCAAAGTCGTCAACACAGCGGAAGACCATTTCTCGACAGGTCTGATTGAATTTGTCGATCCCCAGCTTTTCAATATCCGCCTTACATTTTTGATCTAATTCTTTTTCCGCTAAGTTTTCCAGAGGAAGCCCGTGGCAGTCCCAGCCAACTCGCCTCGGAACATAGCGCCCTCTCATGGTCTGGTACCTCAAAACCACATCTTTGATAGTCGAGGGCAAAAGGTTGCCATAATGAGGCTGGCCGGTGGCAAAAGGTGGACCATCGTAAAAAGAAAAAACCGGTCTGCCCTCTCTTTGGGAAACGCTTTTCTCAAATATTTTCTCGCTCTCCCAAAACTTCAATATTTCTTGTTCTGATTGAACAATTGGATTCTTTGGTTTATCCATCACATCTTGTCTGGGGCGCTGATGCCCATCAGCGCCAGAGATTCTTTTAATGTTTTTTTGGCTGCAGCCATTAAGGCCAGCCGGGCCGGCTGTTCTTGACCGATTGAATCAATAATTGAACAGTCTTGGTAGAAACTGTGCCAAGCCGACGCTAAACTATAAGCATATTGAGGCAGTTTGTGAACATCATATGTTTCGGTTATATTGTTTATCACCTCCGGATAATGCAACAACTCCATGATTATCTTCTGCTCGCTCGGATGACTTAAAACGAAATTAGTCTTCAAATCAATTTCGGCTTCTCCCCGTTTTATTTTTTCCATAATGCTGTTCATCCGAGCATGAGCATATTGAATGTAATAAACCGGATTCTCGGAAGACTTTTTGACGGCCAGATCGAAATCAAAGTTCAAATGAGAATTGAGGCTGCGATTTAAGAAAAAGAACCTGACGGCGTCCAGGCCAATTTGGTCAACTAACTCGGTAATGGTGACGTACTCTCCCCGTCGTTTAGACATAAGCATCTCCCGCCCCCCTTTTATCACTTTGACCCACTGGGCAATAAGTATTTTCAAGCCGTCAACCGGAGCCCCCAAAGAATCGAGCCCTTGAAGAAGCGGCTCAATGTGTCCCTGGTGATCGGCCCCCCAGATATCAATGACTAAGTCAAAACCTCTTCTAAACTTATTGAGATGATAAGCCAGGTCGGTCATCAAATAAGTCATCTCTCCGGTCGACTTCACCAGCGCCCGGTCTTTATCATCTCCAAGCCGGGTTGTTTTCAGCCAAAGAGCTCCTGCTTTTTTTTGAGTCAGGTCTTTGGTTTTTAAGAGATCAAGGGTCGCTTGAACCATCTTTTTTTCATAGAGATCTCTTTCTGAAAACCAAACATCAAAACTAATGCCGATCTTTTCAATGTCTGGCCTGATCATTTTATCTAGAATATGGTCGGCCGCTTCCTGTCCAGCCCTGGTGACGTCTTTTGTTTTAATAATCTTTTTCAGTTCTTCAATATATTCACCTCGATACGAGGCCCCGGGATAACCCAGGACCGATTCGCCCAGCCTTTGCACCTGAAAACCAGCATTGTTAATATAGTATTCCTTGGTGACCTGGTGGCCGGCTTTAGCCAGAATATTTCCCAGAACGTCGCCGAAAAACCCTCCTCGGCCGTTGCCCAGCGTTAGTGGTCCGGTGGGATTAGCTGAGACAAATTCAATTTGGATCTTTTTGGGTTTTTCAGTCCGAATCTGGTCTTTTGATCCATCAACCAAGGTCTGCCATTCCTGATGAAGCTGTTCTGAAGCCAAGAAAAAGTTAATGAAGCCTGGTTTAACTACCTCTGTTTTGAATTCTGGCCTCAATGATTCCGAAATCTGTTTGGCCATCTCCAGAGGAGGCCTCTTCATCCCTTGGGCCAAAACCATAGCCACATTGGTGGCATAGTGGCCGTGCTCGGTCCTTTCCGAGGCATAAACCTGCCAGCCATCAGGGTTTGGGCACCCCAACAAGATCAAGCTTTTTTCAATTCTTTCCTTTATCTTTTGGGCAACTGTCTTTTCCATAAAACGTTTAATTCTAACATTTTCGGCCCCGACTGACAAAACTTTCTTTCCTTGATTTGCCGTTGATTCATAAAACAAATTGCTTTAACTGCCAATAAAAGTGTTAAAATAAGGCCAATGGAAACAATCAAAAACAAAAAAGCTTTTTTTGATTATGAGATCCTGGAGGAATTCGAAGCCGGCATCGTCTTAACCGGCGGCGAGGTCAAATCGATCAGATCGGGACTGGCCAGTCTGCGTGGAGCTTATGTGACCGAAATGGAAAGCAAACTTTATTTAACCGGCACCCATATCCCGCCCTACCAGCCGGCCAACCAACCGATAGATTATAATCCGACCCGTCCCCGGCCATTACTGCTCCGGAACAAAGAACTGAAATATCTGAAAGGAAAATTAAAGGAGAGGGGCTTGACGCTTATCCCCCTTGGAATGTATACTAAACGGGGCTTGGTTAAGCTGGAAATAGGTCTCGCCAGGGGAAAGAAAAAATTCGACAAGCGCCAACAGATTAAAAGGCGCGAAGATGATCGCCAAATAAGAAGATCTTTAAAAGACGAGTTGTGATCGTGGGGACGATCGGCTTCGATAGGATTTCAGAACAGGCGGTGCGAGCTAAGGTGCCGAATCCTTACTAAACCTTCGGCAAAGCTACAAGTGTCAACACACTTCGGGGTTTAACCCCCGCCTACGCTTACGCCTGAAAGTTTCAGAGTAAGCTTCCATAGTTTTATTGCCTCCGTTCCGGAGGAATTGTTTTCTGAAGGCCTCGGCCTTCTTTTAGACCTTCTTCGGAAGGCTAGGCTCGTAGAAGCCACCTGTCTTCTGGTTTTCTACACGTGGGTTCGATTCCCACCGTCTCCACTCTAAAATTAACTTCTGAACAATAGAACAATATTTCATCAATAATGCCATTGAACGGGGCCTGAAATGGGCCAACCGGTCAACCGAAAAGATTAGATTGGTTGGTTCTGATGGGCAGCAACTGGGTGTTTTCAACCTCGATCAAGCAATCAACAAGGCCAAACAAGAGGGCCTAGATTTGGTTTTGATCACGGCTAAGGCCGACATTCCTGTTTGCCGCATAGTCGAAGCCGGGAGGTTTCTTTATCAAAAAAAGAAAGAGCAGAAGAGGTCTGTTTCGATAGAAATGAAAAAGATAAAGGTCCGTTTTAACACTTCGGTCCATGACATGGAAACCCAGGTTCATAAGGCCAAGAAGTTTTTGGAAAAAGGCAATCGATTGCAGATAATCATGATGCTTCGCGGCCGAGAAAATGCCTTGCGAGAGCAAGCTGAAAAGAAAATGAATGAATTCCTGGAGATGATCAAAGCCGCCCATTCGGTCAAGATTGAAAACCATACCTCCAAGAAGTCAAAGATGCTACAATATGAAGTTGCTTCTGAAAATATAAAATGAAAAGGAAATCAAAAACCAGAAAGTCCTTAGCTAATCGATTCAAGATCACCAGCACCGGCAAAGTGATGCGTCGAGTCAGTGGACAAAATCATTTAAGGCAGGCAAAATCGAAAAGAGTGAAGCGGGCTCGAAACAAATGGATCGAGGTCCCGACTCCGCTGGCCAAGAAAATAAAAAAACTAATCAAAGGATAAAATATGCCTAAGACAAATCGCGGCCAAGCCGTCACGACCAGAAAAAAGAAGATGCTGAGGGCCACCAAAGGGTTTCTCTGGGGCCGAAAGTCTAAGTTTCGATTGGCCAAAGATGCTTATCGGCACGCCCGAGTTCACGCCTACATTGATCGCCGAAGAAAGAAGGGGGAGTTTCGGAGACTTTGGCAGATAAAAATCAATGCCGCCGCTCGCCAGCATGGGATTACCTATTCTCGGTTGATTGAAAGACTAACTAGGGCCAAAATAGGCCTAAACCGAAAGATGCTGGCCCAGTTGGCCCAAGAAAAACCCGGGATTTTTTCCAAATTAATCGAAAAGGTGAGATAAAAACCTTCCGCCATCAGGCCGGAGGGTTTTTGTTTTGTCCGATTAATTTTTTCCCCTTGTAAATGAGAGTCGATATCCTGTCTCTAATCACGTGGCCGGCAAAGTAAAAAAAGTAAAAGATGCCCAGGGCGCAGATAGCCAGACGCATCCCTCGCCAGATAAGACTGAAACTGATCGCAACACTGCTCCCATATCCCAGCGCTCCGAAAGCGATGACCTGCATAAACTCCAGGCTTCCCAGGGTGGCCGGCAAAAGAAACATGGTGCTCAATTCAGCGAAAGTTTGGGCGACCAGGGAAAACAAAACCGAAGTTTGTCCGGTTAAAAAAACTATTAAAAAGAAGGACTGGGCCCAGGAAAAAAAACAACGAACAATCGTTGGCCCCATCAGGGCCCAAGATTTTCTTTGTTTGAAGTCAAAAAAGCTGATTATCTCTCCTTCTTCTTTGTCTAAATTGAAAGATTTCCTATCCTCAATGAAGCGGGCCAAACCAAAAAGACGAAGGACGGGTTTAGCAATGCTTTTCTTCCGTAAAATTTGAATGAAAAAATAAGAAAGGAACAGCATCATGCCCAGGGGCACCAAAATAAATAAGGAAATCAGCTCCAAACTAGTCAATCCGGCCAGGAAAATAAAAACCACTAATCCGATCAAAATAAAAGTAATGTGCACAACAAAATCTGCCAACTTAAGGACAATTAAGGAGTTGATGCCTCTTTTCCAGGGAACATTCATCTCTCTTTTTAAAAGATAAAGTATCAGCGCTTCTCCTCCAATAAAGGCAACTGGCGTTAAAAAACTGATCATTCCACCAACTACTAAAATCCGCCAAAGCTTTTTCCAGGGCAGGCGATATCCCATATGGCGCAGGGCTTCCCGCCAAGCCGAGGTGACCGCTCCTTGCGCGGCCAGGCTTAAAATAAAGATCAGGGCAAACTGCCAAGGCCTGATTAAAGCAAGAGAGGTGGTGACGTCACCCCAATCAACGTCTCCTCCGACTACCAAAAAGAAAACCACGCCCACGGTTAGGGTAATTAAAAAGAACAGGACGCTTTTGATTCGTAACATAAATCAGCAAAGAAAAAGCGCCAAAAAAACTCTTAGTTTTTCAGCGCATTTTCAATGTTTCAAACTTTATAAATACGGTAACCCGGTCTTACTTTTTGATCGACCTTCATGCCAACCTCCTGTTTGGCCCTGGCTTGCCTGATCTTTTCGTGATCAACCTCCATTGAATCAACTTTCTGAATGAAATCTGTCTCCCCGCCAATCAATCTGATCTCTTCGCCAGTCTTTAAACCCTTGCTTAATTTAATCACGGCCACGCCAATCTGATCAAAATAGTGAATGACTTGGCCGATCAATTTTTTCTCGTCCAAATCTTGACTCATAAAAGATATTGATTGTTTAATAAAAATGACCTTTGTTGGACAAATGGCCCAGCCGCAACCCAGTTGTTTTTTCCGTTCGGTCTAACTGAAGGGTTGTTTAGTCCCGGCCGGAAATTTCATCCACCACTATTCTACCAAAACGAGAACATTTTTCCAGTCAAGTACCCCCAAAAGGAATCGAACCTTTATCCCGGCCTCCGGAGGACCGTGCTTTGTCCATTAAGCTATGGGGGCTCGCTTCGCAACTATAAAATAATTGCTCCTCTTTCCTTTTCTGAGGAATCCTTCTTCGAGCACGATTAATCTTGATCTTGAAACCATTTTCTTTAATTCTTCCGGTCGAAAATGATAATAATAAAGCCAAGATTGTCCGCCCCATTTTTTCAGAAAAGAATTTGGACCCAACCGGCACCATGATTTCCCCCAGGCAGGATCGGGCTGCCAGACGGTAATGATCATTCGGCCATTCGGTTTGATTACTCGGGCTGCTTCGGCCGGAGCCTTTCGGCTAGCCGAGACAGGAAGATGATGCAAAAGAGCGATCATCCAGACCGAATCAAATAGTTCGTTATCGTATGGCAGAGTCCGAACGTCCCCTTGGCTGAACCTGGAAGAAGGATATCGCGCCCGGGCCAAAGTGATCAATTTAGCCGAATGATCCAATCCGTGATAATCTATTGTAAGGCCTTCAAACATTTTAATCAACCGACCGTAACCACAGCCCAGATCGAGAACTTTATCTCCTGACTTAACCAAGGACCGAGAGTGGTTTAGTTCTGACCAGAATGCTGCCCGGGAAACCTTGAAATCATGGCTTATTCGATCATAGCCACTTTGATTAAGCCGAATTAAATCGTCTTCATTAAATATATTCATGGGTTCAAACCGAAAAATAGCGGCGATGGTTGTCGAGAAAATAGCTTCTCTTAAAAAGCTAGATAGTTTTCAGATAGAAAAGATAAAAAGGGAGTGCTCCCGGGGCCAGACAACGACTTCCCCCAAGAACTCTCTTCTGCTTTCAGTTTATCACGACCTTTTAAAGAATAAAAAGATAGAACCAAGGCCCGAGCTGGCTGAATCGTTAATCACTCGGCGGGTCAGATCGCTGTCGGGGGTGAGTGTTGTCTCGGTTCTGACCAAGCCCTATCCCTGTCCCGGCAAGTGCCTGTACTGCCCCGATCAAAAAGACGTGCCGAAAAGTTATCTTCGGAACGAACCGGCGATCATGAGAGCCATCAACAATAAATATGATCCCCATGATCAGGTGGTCAGTCGGCTAGAGGCGCTAGAGGCCACCGGCCATCCGACCGATAAAATAGAACTGATTGTCATTGGTGGCACCTGGAGCTGTCTCCCCGAAGATTATCAACGTAAGTTCGTTCATGAATGTTTCCGGGCCGTTAACGGCCAGAAAAGCCAAACCTTGGAGGAGGCCCAATCCATTAACTCCCAAGGAGTCCACCGCCTGATCGGGATCACTCTTGAAACTCGCCCCGATTATATCAACCCGGACGAAGTTAAAAAGATGAGAGCCCTGGGAGCAACCAAGGTCGAGCTAGGAGTTCAGTGCCTGGATGACAAAATATTAAATATTAACCGAAGGGGCCATGGTGTCGATTCGGTCGTTCAGGCTACCAAGCTCTTGAAAGATGCTGGATTCAAGGTCGGCTATCATCTGATGCTTAATCTCCCGGGAGCCGATCCAAACCAAGAAAGAACCGCCGCCTTAAAGATGTTTCAAGACGAAAGATTCCGTCCTGACTTTCTCAAGATATACCCGACCGCTATTTTAGCCGAGGCCCCGCTTTACAAATGGTGGCAGGAAGGCCGATACCAACCCTATGAATCTGAAGAGTTGATCTCTTTGATCAAAGACATCCAGAGGAATGTTCCCCGCTATTGTCGCATCCAAAGAGTAGTTCGCGACATTCCCTCTGAAAGCATTCCAGTTGGTCCGGTCAAGCAGACCAATCTCCGAGAAATCATTCAGCAGCAGATGGCCAACGAAGGCACTCCCTGCCGTTGTATTCGCTGTCGGGAGATCAGGGACCGAGTTCAGCCCGCTGAACTGGTGCTCTTCCGAGAAGATTATGCTTCTTCTCAGGGCAAAGAAATATTCTTGACCTTTGAAGATAAAAAGGCCGAAATCCTTTTGGCTTTATTGAGATTGCGCCTTCCCAGCAATATTCTGTCTCGGAAAGATCACTACTGGCCCGTGCTTAACCAGTCAGCTTTAATTCGTGAAATTCACACCTATGGTCGACACCTCTCCTTGGGCGAAAGAAGCTCTTCATCTCCCCAGCACCAGGGTCTAGGGAAAAAACTAATGGCTGAAGCAGAAAAGATTCTTCTTCGAGAGTTCAAGCAGGTAAAACAAATAGCAGTTATCGCCGGAGTTGGCACCCGACAATATTATCAACGTCTTGGCTATAAGCTGGAAGAAACATATATGGTCAAGAAGATCTAGTCCGAGATTAGATCTTCTTGACCGCCTGACAATCGTTCCATTTGCTTTTCCGGCCATCGGCCCGACAGATGACCGATCCCTCTGGGCCTGAAGGAGAATATCAACCCCTTCCCGGCATGGTCATCTTGAAGTCATTTTTCAAGATTTTTTGGCCCAGGTAAAAATGAATTGAGGAAGAAACCACTTGACAGCCGACCTGAAAAAATATGAGCCATCATTTCAACCACGGTTGATTTGCCGCCTGTGCCCGCGACTCCGACAAACTTTTATTCAGCAAGAAGAAAAACGATAAAAAACAGCCCCGGAGTAGCCAATGACGCTCGTTCAGCAAGAAGTGGGGAGCCATCCAATGAATCATTCTCTTTTTTCCACCAATACTTTCATTTTGGTTCCTTTATGTTAGAATTGAGCCGTCATAATATGCCTAACACTAAATCAGCGAAAAAATCTCTCCGACAGGACATCCGCCGCCAAAAAGAAAATCTGCTCAAAAAAAGAAGATTTACCGATCTTTTCAAGCAGATTCAGAAATTAGTGACTCAGGGCAAAAAAGATGAAGTCCAGAAACTTTTGCCTCAATATGATAAAGCGATTGATAAAGCCGCCAAAACAAATGTAATCAAAGGAAACACCGCCGCCCGAAAGAAATCGGTCGTTCGCCGCCTGCTTCATAAAACTTAAACTCTGGCTATGAACAAATCAAAGCCGGTTCGAAAATCCACCTGACCGGTTTTTATTTGATAATCCAGCGCAAACAGCTGGCGATACACCTTTTTCAGGCCATTTAAGCTCACATTTTGAGCCGGTTGATAAATTCGCCCCAAAACAAACGGCGGAATCTTGGCGCTTCTCTTGATCTGGTGATAATCTTGCCCCCGCTCGATCAAATCACGAACTAATAAAAGTTGTCGAAACTGATAAACCACAATTGGCAACAATCTCTCCGGACGGCCCTTTTGGGAAAAATATCGATGAACCATCATCAGGGCTTTCTCTTTTGATCCCTGGGCAATCGCCTCGGTCAAACTGAACAGGTTTATTTCTTCTGTCTGCTCTCTCATCCGATCCAGTCTGGCTATCTCTGACGAGCGATCATTAGTCAATATCAGTCTTGAGATCGCCGCCTGCCCCCTGATCCAGTCGTCTTGAATATAATCAATTAATCTTTCTTTGGCCTCCCCGGAAAGGTCTAGCTGTTGATCGAATTCTTCAAGCCATCTTCTGGTGTCTGATCTTTTGGGTTGAGGAAACTTTTGAACCCGGCCGCCTTTTTTTATTCTTTCCACCAAGAGCTGATCTTCTTTTTTGGGTTCAGTCGCTGACCAGGCCACCAAGATATCTTCATCCGCCATTAGTTTTTTCAACTGTTTTTTAAACTGTTTTTTAAAGTCGCGGCCCAGAAAAATATTATCAATGATGATCAGTCGGCGGCTGACAAAAATTGATTTCTGTTGAAATTCACGCCAAAAATCAGCAAAATCAAGCTGTTCCGCATCAATGCGCGATAAGTTCACTCTTGGATGCTTCTGTCGGTAGCGATCAATTATTTCTTTCAGTTTTCGCTTCAGCCGATAGTTGTTTTGTCCATAGAGCAAGATGATCATTTTTGGCAGTTGGGACAATAATATGTTGACCGGCCGCCAGTAATCTTTCTGTCAATTAACTGACGACAGCGAGCACACTTCTTGCCTTTGCGATTGTAGGCATTCAGATAAAAACCGTGGCCGCCTTTTTTGTTATCAATGTCACGAAATTCCGCCACGCTGGTCCCTCGGTTCATGACTGCTTGCTTTAAAATTCTTCTCATGGCCGCATAGATTTTCTTTTTCTCGGCCAAACCCAGCTCTTTCACCCGCTTTTCCGGATTCACCTTGGCTGACCAAAGAATCTCACTGGCGTAGATATTGCCGATACCCACCATGAATCTTTGGTCCATTAACCACGTCTTCACCTTGATTAAGCGGCCACCCATTAACTGGCTGAACATTTTGAAATTGAAGTCTTTGGCCAGTGGCTCTTGCCCCAACCCATTGAACCAAGGAATGAGATTTTCCTGGCCAACCGGCCAATATTCAATCCGGGAAAACTTCCTTTGGTCTGACCAAGCTAAATAATAACCGTTGTTGAGCCGAAAAACCAGATGGATTTTCCCTTTCAAATATTCTTGGCCGCTTTTCTTCCGGGCCAAAACAAGAAAATGGCCGGTCATCTTGGGATGGAAGAGCAAACAGCCTTTTGGCTTCATCTTTAAGACAATGATCTTGCCTCGACGGCCAACCTGGTCTATTTTTGCGCCCTTGAGAATTTTCTTGAAAACCAAAAAAGACGGATGATGAATCAACTTTTTTTCATCCGTCCAAATGTTTGTTATAACCCGGCCTCTGGCTCGAGCGCGCAGCCCGCTGACCATTGTTTCAATCTCTGGCAGTTCAGGCATTGACCGGCCGGCGAAAAGGAACCTTGGCTCGCTCAACGATCTCGTCGGGAGTGAAATGAGCTTTGATCAGGTAGTCATCGGCTCCCAGATCAAAACCTCTTTCAATGTCTTCCCTTTGCCCCAGATTAGAAAGAATAATAACCGGAATCGAGCTGGTTTCCGGGTCTTCTTTCAGTTTTTCCAATATCTCAAAACCATCCATGCCGGGTAAAATAAGATCAAGCAAAATAAGATCCGGCCGGTCTTGTCGAGTCCGATCCAACCCCTCTTCTCCATTAGCCGCTTTAAGCACATCAAAGCCCTCTTCAATCAACTTCTTGGCCATCAGCTCGTTCAAGAAGACATCGTCTTCAATGATGAGAATTTTTTTAGGAGAAGTGGTCATTGTTTATTAAAAATGATTAACTTGATCTGACAACTGCATCTATTTTATCAATTATTTCCGGTAAATTAAACTTGGTCTTGATAATCCAGTCCTTCGCTCCAAAACGGCGGGCCTGGCTGATATCGGAAGCTGTTCCCGAATTGGATATAATGATCACGGGTATCTTGGCCGTCTCGGACCGGGCCATCTTTCTCTCTAAAAGCTCTAATCCGCTTATCTTGGGCAAAGACAGATCAAGCAGAACCAGTCCTGGCTTCTCTTCCCTTAAAAGCTTGAGCCCTTCTTCTCCGTCTCTGGACGCCAGCACTTGATAGCCGGCCGCTTGAAGCTTTCTCGACAACAAGCCCATGATCTCTTCGTCATCCTCAATAATCAGTACTTGAACCATGCTCGTGATCATTATAGCAAGAGTAAATTGTTATTGCAAATCATTCAATAGGGTAAAGTAAAGTAAAAAGTTGTTCCTTGTCCCTCTTGAGACTCAAACCAGATCCTGCCCCGGTGGGCCTCAATAACATTCCGGGAAATAAATAGACCCAGGCCCGTTCCCTCAGTCTCTTGTCCGATGGCATTGCCTGCTCGGAAAAATCGCTGGAAAACCCGCGACTGTTGAGAGCGGGGAATGCCAATGCCGTTGTCCCTGACCGAAACCAACAAAAATCCGCCATCTGCCTCCAGGGAGATCTCGATCTGCTTTCCGCCGGGAGAGTACTTGACGGCGTTATCAACGATGTTCTGAATAGCCAGGGTGATCTTCTCCCGGTCGGCCTTGATCGCCGGATATGATTTTTTGTCTCCATGGAAAACGATTTTCAGCTTTTTTCTTTTGGCTGCTCCCAGAACGGCCTCGATCACCCCTTTGATTGTTTCTTTGAGATCAACCTCCTCTAGATCATAAAGAAATCTTCCTTCTTCAATCCGTGAAACATTTAGCAGGTCGTTGACCAAACTAATCATTTTTTGGTTGCTGGAATATGTTTTCTCCATTAGTTTTTTCTGCTTTTTAGTCAGTTTTCCCTCTTCTCCATCCAGAAGTATTCTTAAGCTCCACTTGATAGCCGAAAGCGGTGTTCTGAGTTGATGAGCGGCAATGGAAACAAATTCTGTCTTCATTCTTTGAACCAGCCTCTCTCTTGATACATCGTGAAAAACTATCAGATAGCTGATCACTTCTTCCGACTGAACCAGCGGTACCGTTGAGACCTCAAAGAATAATCCCTCTCCGGCTTCAAATCCTCCTCTTTTGACAATCTTGATCTTCCGGCCGTCCAGAATTATTTCCAGGGCCGGCTTAAGCTGGGGATGTTTAACCAGCTCAACCAGGGCCCGGCCCTCGATGCTTGAATCAAGACCAAAGACCTCTCTGGCCCGGTTGTTGACCATCTGGATTAAGCCCTGGGCATCAACAACCAAAAGGGCGTCAACGAAATTATCAATGATGGTCAACGTTTTTTCTCTTTCCTCTTCTGCTCTTTGGCGGGCCTCTTCGGTGTCCTCCAGAATGTTCAAAAGAGCTTCGGTTGTCTGCTTGACCTCTGAACGATCGCCGCCGGTATCTTCCTGCTCCAGTTCTCCCTGGAATTTAGCCGTCAACTCTCTAATCTGATTGTCTTTCTCTCGGACCTTTGCCGCCATCTTGGATTTAAAAGCCCCATATTCCTGCTTCAGCCTCATCACCTGATAGCCCTCTTCTTTTAATTTCTCCTGCAGGCCGCTGTTTATGTCTTTCAGGCGATGGGCAAACCAATCGGCCTGCTCATGAAAATGATTGACAATAAACTGAACCATAAAGATAGCGGTTCCGCTGATAACGAAAAGAAGGCTCTCGGCGGCCATCTGCGACGGACATTCCCGAGCTGAGCCATAGTCAAATAAAAATCGGCAGTTATCGTTGAGATGGATCAGCAATGCCAAGGCCAGCCAGATCAGACCGTAGAAAAAACTCTGATAGACATTGTTTTGCTTGAAAAAGGGGGCCACCAGAATGATATAGAAAACGTAGAAGATAATGGCCAGATAGGACAAAGGAATGTTGTAAACCAAAGCCATCGGCGCGAACAAGTAGAATGTCGTCCAAATGGTCAGAACCTCCAAAATGAACACCCCCGAAAGAATCTGGGCAATCTGGTCTAAACTTAAACTTTTGGTTTTGCGTATAAAAAGAGCAGCCGAGAAAAAGAGGCAGGCCGAAATGATAATAAATAGCGCCCCGAGAGTAATCATTAGCCAAGAATCGGTCTCTCGCCCCAAGCTAAACAAAACAAGCAAAAGCGTAAAAAGTCCCGGAATGAAAAATTGCCGCAGCTTGACCTGCCGCTCAATGCTTCTAATCAGGGACTCTTTTTCGGCTTGCCAGGCAAGCTCACTCTTCATGACCGGCTTTCTTTAAGTTCTTTTTTCATTTGAGCCATTTTCTCCTTCAGCTCGACCATCTTCATTTCTCGTCCAACCACAATCCGCCTAAATTTCTCCAGCTCGTCTATGCGGCGTCTCAAGGCTTCTGTCTTAAGCCGATTTTCTTCTCGCAACAGCTCGGCTTGTTCCTGCAATTCCCGGGTTTTAGCTTTGATTCTGATCTCTAGAACTGTCGCCGTCTCTTCAAGCTCTCGGCGGTGATAATATATTTTCCGCAGAGAGGTTAGTACCCGAGTTCCGTTCCAAACAAAAAAAGCCGTGCCGGAAAGTCCAAGAATCATCAAGAACAACAAGGTCATTTGGTTCAGCGTCTCTCCCTGAAATAACTCTGGGTGATAACGAGAAAAGAGAACCAACCCGATGATACCAGAAAATCCCAGGGTTAATGAGTCTATGAATGGATAGAAGTTGCCTTGCATAAAGTTGATCAAGAGCAGGGCCAAGATGAAGAAGGGCAAAAGAACAACCACCCAGGCCGGTGGAGATAAAAAGGATAGCTGGAAGAAAAAGAAAGTCAGCGCCAGATTGTTGCTGACGAGAATCACTCTTTGAAAACGTTCCTGATTGGACAAAGAATAGCTAACCGCTAGCCAGCCAGCCCAGGCCAAAAGTAGGTTTCCGGTGGCCAAAAGAGGCGAAAATCGGAGAACTTCCAGATAGCTACCTAATAAAAAACAAGTCAATAAAGACCCGACATAAATAAAGAAAAAGTTCCGGAATGAGAATTTCTCATTTTTTAAAAAATCAGAAAAGCCCTGGTCGCGGGTCTTTTCAAAAGAAAAAAAACTTTTCATGGTCAAGGCAGGTCTTTAATCAGGCTCTTCAGCCCCGTTTTAATTAAAAAATCTCCGGCCAGCTTCTTATTATATCCCCTTTGTCGGTATTTTTCTAACGACAAATCCATCAATAAATCGGTTTTTATCCGACCTATTTCTCGACTCATAAACGACTGCTCTTGAAAAGATTCTAGTTTCTCTCTCGTTTTCAGGGAGAGATCGGCCAGGTGGGCGTAGATATTTTCCAGACGGCCATATCGCTGGATCAGATCCAGGCCCGTCTTTTCGCCTATGCCCGGCACTCCCGGAATATTGTCCGAGGCGTCACCCTTCAAACCTTTCAGCTCTATTAATTTTTCCGGCCCCAGCCCCAAGTATTTATCTTTTATCTCGGCTAAGCCGAAAGATTGATGCTGGCTCAATCCTTTTTGCAGCAGCACCACTTCGGTCCGCTGATCAACCAACTGAAGCAGGTCGGCATCTCCGGTAATAATCACTCTCTTGACTGAACCTTCGACCTGTTTTGCCAGAGAGCCGATAAGATCATCGGCCTCAAATCCTGATTGTTCCAGGGTCGGTATCTTCATCAGGCTAACCAGCTCCTTGATCTTTGGAATTTGCTGGTAAAGTTCTTCGGGCGCTTTGGCTCGCTTCGCCTTATATTCCTTGAATATCGCCTGGCGGAATGTGGGTCCGGGATGATCAAAGGCAATGGCCAAATAGGACGGATCGTAATCCTTAATAACTTTAAAAAGAACCCGAACAAATCCATAAATGGCTCCAACTGGTTCGTTTTTCCCGTTGGTCAGGGGCGGTAAAGCGTGAAAAGCTCGATGGATAATGGCATGTCCATCTATTAAGACCATTTTCGATTCGGAAAAATTAAGATTTAATCGATTGCCCATGTTTCACTTTCTTGATTAATTCCTCAAAGCAAACAGCATCTATCTCTATTCGGCGCGAATTTTCATCTTGATGGCTGAAGACAATTCTGACTCCTTTTGGCTGGCGCTGCCCCAGTCGATCGCCCCACTCAAGAGCCATAATGCTGCGGGGTCGCTTAAACACCTCAAACCAGCCCAGGCATTTTATTCGTTTCGGAGGAACTTTTTCTAGACGATAGCAATCAAAATGGTAAAAATTATTGTAATAACGAGATCTGATCGGATATCTTTTCAAAAGAACAAAGGTCGGGCTTAACACCGGACCGGCAACGCCCAGCCCTCGGGCCAGGCCTTGAACAAAAGTTGTTTTACCGCCTCCCAGATCGCCTTCCAGCCGAAAAATCACCGATCCACCGGGAGGCGGCTCCAAAGACAGAACGGCCTGGGCAAATAATTGGCCCAGTTGTTCGGTTTCTTGTTTGCTTTTGGTCATGAGAACCATGTTTTTGGTTGACGCTTGGTCTGAAATAAGATAAATTAAGGTAAGAGAAATGGACTCGCGTCAACTTTCAGATTTTAAAAGACTGGTTGAAAACAGTCGGGAGATTACTTTGGTCCCTTGCTTGTCCACCAAGGGGGAATCTTTGTTGGCCAGCTTGGCCCTGTTTTTCAGTTTAGATAATTTTAACCGAAAAACAAGCCTACTGTTGGGATCATTGCCCAGTTCTCTGGTGACCTTAGATTCAGCCAACTCCTGGCAGAACAAACCAACCATTGTTATTGATCGCCCTTCCGGCGAAAAAATATCTCAAATGAGATATGAAAAGAACAACGGCCGGGTCTATTTACATTTTAACAGTCACGACGTTCCTCTTCAAAAAGAAGATGTCACTATTTCCTTTTCTCCCCTGAAGAGCGAACCCGACCTTTTCATCTGCCTGGGCTTTGCCGATCCGGCTGAAATTATTCATCCCGCCTTTCAGCAAAGAAACCCCCAAAGTCGAGTAGTCAACATTGACCATCATCCGGAAAACCGGATCTTTGGTCAAGTCAATTTAACCGATCCGGATAGCACTTTGATTGAATTAACCACCCAAGCCATTGAATCGTTGCACGAAGACCTAATCGATCGAAGAGTCGGGGCTTATCTCTTGAAAGGACTTAAGCTTTATGCCCTGCCTCGAAATTTCTCAAACGAAACCTGCCGTCGGATTGCCCAGCTTGTCAATCAAAAGGCGCTCTTGTACACTCCCAACCCCTGCACCACCGAAGACGTTGGCCAGTTGGCCATGCTCGAAAAAGCAATTAATTGTTTGAACTTTTATGCCCACAAGAATCTAGCCGTCTTGACGATGCCCTATCGAGAGTTCCGAAACATAAGCCGGGAAGATTTTGTTTTCATCGTCGACGAGCTCCGCTCCCGACTCTTAGAATTGGGGAACCTCTTGATTATCTGGCAGCGGAATAATAACAAGGTTCAGGGAGTTGTTTATCTAGAAGAAAAAGAGAAACTGGAACAGATCATGGCTGCTTATCCCGGCAATTACCAGCAAGGACGAGGAGTGTTTTCGGTCAAAGTGAACGACCTTGGCATTGCTAAAAGCCAACTGGTAAATTACTTTCTTTCTTTGTAATGGAAAAAAATCTCGATCGCAATGTAAAAATAAATCCTGATGTCGCAGCTAATATCTTGCCTCGACTAAAAAACATTCGCGATTTGAAAAGATTGATTCGGCACGGTTCGGTCGACAACATCTCAAAACTGGTTGATATTATTATGGGAGGAGCCATAACTCTCCGCGCCTCTGATGTCCATATTGAACCAGAGGTTGATGCGGCCCGGCTGCGCCTAAGAATTGACGGAGTTCTGCAGACAGTTGATCTTTTATCTCGAGATCTATACCGCCAAATCGCATCTCGAATAAAGCTCCTGGCCCGCTTAAAACTGAATATAACCAAAAAAGCCCAAGACGGGCGCTTTGGGGTTGATTTCGAGCGCGAAGGCCGAGAGATTGAGATCAGAACCTCGGCCCTGCCATCAGGTTACGGAGAAACTATTGTCATGAGGATTCTTGATCCGGTTGCCCTGATTGACATTGAAGCCCTTGGCCTGCGCCCCGATCTTCACCAAGACATTCTAAAAGAGCTGGAAAAGCCAAACGGCATGATCATATTAACCGGTCCAACCGGCTCCGGCAAGACAACCACTCTGTATGCTTTTTTGAAAAAATTAAATCAACCCGGAATAAAGATCATTACGATTGAAGATCCGATCGAATATCAGATTGCGGGCATATCACAAACCCAGGTCAATCCTAAACAAGGATATGATTTCGCCAAAGGATTGGCCGCAATTGTTCGCCAAGACCCTGACGTGATCCTGGTTGGAGAAATAAGAGATTACGAAACCGCTCATATTGCTTTACAGGCAGCGATGACCGGACATCTTGTTTTTAGCACCGTTCATACCAACGATGCGGCTGGAACCGTTGCTCGCATTGAGGCTTTGGGTGAGAAATCTCACAATGTCGCTCCGGCTCTAAATGTGGCCATTGCTCAGCGGCTGATTCGCCGAGTTTGCCGTGAATGCGGGCAGTTAATGAAGCCGAAAGCCGATGATTATCAAGAATTAAAAGAGGGCCTGTCTGTTTTGCCAGCCAAAACCAAGGCTCCCGGGCTAAATGAACAAACCGAGATATATTACGCCCTTCCGGGGGGATGTCGATTCTGCAACTTCACTGGATATCGAGGTCGAATTGGAATATTCGAGGCCTTTTTCATCGATGACGAGATGGAGGAAATGATCCAGCAATCGCCCTCCATCCCGGCGCTGCGCCGAAAAGCAACCGAAAAGGGTATGGTCTCGATGTATCACGATGGATTGATCCGCGTGATGAATCATTTTTCAACATTAGACGAAGTCCATCGGGTAGCCGCTCGCGTTAGAATCAATGAAACTGCTTAGTGCGATTGTCGTTTTTTTCTTGATGGCCGGGCCGGCCTCGGCCTTAATAATTACTGAAGTTCAAATCGCCGGCGATGAAACAGGCCATGATTATATTGTCCTGCACAATCCTTTGAATGAATCGATTGATCTAAGCGGGTATAGTTTGAGAAAGAAAAGCTCTACCGGCCGAAGCCATTCTCTGCGAGTGTTCCCCCGGGGAACAACCATTCCCGGAACAGGTTATTTAACTTGGGCTAACTCTCGCGACGGTTTTGCGGAAAAGATAGGAGCGGATCTCGCCAGCACAGCTACGCTGGCCAAAAACAACAGCGTGGCCCTAATGGATCCGGATAGAAAGATATTAAGCTCTTTGGCCTGGGGAGAAGGGTCCGGGCAGTTTCAAGAAGGAGCCCCAGTCTCCAACCCGGAGCCGAACCAACAAATAAAGAGAAAACGCGATGATCATTATTCTGATACCGGCTCCAATTTGGATGATTTTTACTTGACCGGCCAGCCGCACTCAGATAAAATTCCACTGGATGAATCTTATCGACGCTATCAACCGAAAACCATTGCCGGACCGGCTATCGCCGCCTTACTGGTTAGCTTGTTCAGCGTGAAAATATTTAATATTTACCGTAAATTATGAGCGGCCATTCCCACTGGTCAACCATTAAGCATCGAAAAGAAGCCCAAGATAAAAAAAGAGGGGCCATCTTTTCGCGAATGGCCAGACTAATATCTTTGGCCGTTCGCGAGAAAGGATCCGACTCGCTATCAAACTTTGAACTTCGCAGTGCCATTGAGCGGGCCAGGGCGCTGAACATGCCGAACAAGAACATCGAGCGGGCCGTTGAAAGAGGGGCTGGCTGTGGAGACCGGGAAGAGTGGTTTAAGGTGAGTTATGAGGCCTTTGGGCCGGGGCAAACGGCCTTGATCATTGAGGGGATTACCGACAACAAGAATCGGACCATTGATGAGATTAAAAAGATTGTTGCCCAACATGGAGGCAAGATGGCCGAGACTGGTTCAGTTCGTTGGCTCTTTCAATATTTGGGCCGGATGACCGTTCCGGGAGATCAAAAAAACAAAGATCTTTTAGAGCTCAAGGCTATCGAAGCTGACGCCATCGAAACAAAGTGGACCCAAGGCGATCTAGAAGTTTACGTCAAGCCGGAAGGCCTGGAAAAAAGCAAAGAGTTCTTGGAGAAGAATGGTTTCGTTATCAAAGAGCACTCTTTTGGATGGATCGCCTCCGAAGAAGTTGAAATATCGGAAGAAGAAAAAAAGAGGCTAAACTCTCTTTTAGAGGACCTAGGCGGCCATGATGACGTCCAAGAAGTTTATTTCAATGCCAAACTATGATCATCCTCGGTATTGATCCCGGAACGGCTGAAATTGGATACGGTTTGGTTTCCTGCCATAAAAAGAAGTCTCGAATGATTGAGTGTGGGACCATTGCCACCAGTCCGGAGCATGAAGATGCACGGCGACTATTGGAAGTGGAAAAACGGACCCGCCGACTGATCAAAAAGCACTCTCCCGATGTTTTGGCCATTGAAAACATCTTCTTTTTTCAGAATCGACGCTCGGCCCTGGCCGTAAGCCAAATGAAAGGAATTATCATGCTGGCCGCCGAAAAAAACCGCGTCCCTATTTACGAATTCAGCCCGCTGGAGATAAAATTAACCGTCGCCGGCTGGGGAAAGGCCGACAAGAATGATATCAAAATGGCGGTCCGGCAACTTTTTACTATGGGCGCCGACCGATACTCCGATCACACCGCCGATGCCCTGGGCGCCGCCGCTTGTTTTTTAATCAAAAACCAGCTGATTCATCCAATAAAATGGAAAAATAAATGAAGAAACCGAAGGACTCATCGAAAATCAAGCGAATGGCGATAAATTTGCTCCAGCTGACTTTGGTGTTTTTTTTGGCTGGAACTATTTTGGCTCTTTCTCTTTTTCTTTACCACACTCATGACTTTCCGAGACCAGACAGATTCACTCGAAACAGCCCGGCTCAACCAACCAGAATATATGACCGAAGAGGAGAAGTTTTGCTCTATAATATATTTGGAGAAGAAAATCGCCTGATCGTTCCATTAGATCAGATATCGATCTACGCCCAAAAAGCAGTCATCGCCCTGGAAGATAATCGTTTTTATCAACACCGGGGAGTTGATATCCGGGGAGTTGCCCGAGCTATTTTAGTTGGCTTAAGACTGCGTCGTCCGACGGAAGGTGCTTCGACTATATCCCAACAACTGATCCGCTCCCATTTTCTAACCGGAGAAAGAACTGTTCGGAGAAAGATCCGGGAAATTGTGCTGACCCTGGAGCTGGAAAGACAATACTCGAAAGAAGAAATATTGGAGTGGTATTTGAACCAGGTTCCTTTTGGTTCTAATTTCTACGGCATTGAATCAGCCAGCCAGGGGTTTTTCCATAAGCCAGCCAGCCAGCTTACCTTGAGTGAAGCCGCGACTTTAGCCGCCTTAATACAGGCCCCTAGTGCTCTTTCTCCTTACGGGCAGAATCAAGCTAGATTAATCGGTCGGCAAAAATATGCCCTGGAAAGGATGCATCGGCTCGAGATGATAAGTGCCGAGGAACTGGCCCAGGGACTGAAAGAAGAAGTCAACTTCGCTGACATAATCCATTCTCTTAAAGCTCCTCACTTCACCTTGGAGGTGATCAGGGAGCTAGAGAGTGTTTATGGACGAAATCGATTAGAAAGGGATGGGCTCAAAGTTTATACCACCCTGGACTGGGAGCTGCAGCAAATGGCGGAAAGAATAATTCGGGAAAAAGTTGAGAGCTATTCTGTTCTCAGGATATATAATGGATCCCTGGTGGCCATTGACCCGCAATCAGGAGCTGTTCTGGCTTTGGTCGGCTCAAAGGACTACTTTGCTCCGTCTTATCCGGATGGATGTACCGAAAACTGTTTGTTCCAGCCCAAGTTCAATGTGGCTGTTTCCGGCGAGCGGCATCCCGGATCGGCTTTAAAGCCTTTTATGTATGCGGTGGCTTTCCAGAAAGGATATACTCCTGATCATGTCGAGGACGACCGGCCGACTAATTTCGGCCTTTGGGGTGGATCATATTATATTCCTCGAAATTATGACGGACGTTTCCGCGGGCCGGTTACTCTAAGAAGCGCTCTGGCTCAATCGCTGAATATCCCTTCCGTCAAGGTATTTATGTATCGGGCCGGAATGGAAGACAGTTTGAAGCTGTTGGCCGACGCCGGTATTAGCAGCCAGCTGCCGACCGTCCCCTCGTTGGTTCTGGGCGGCAGCGGAGTAAAGCTGCTGGACCTGACAGCTGCCTACGGCGCCTTCGCCACCGAAGGTTTAAAAGTCGTCCCTTATTTTATCACCCGGATCGAGGACGCCCAGGGGCAAGTAATTTTTGAGAATAAAAATACGCCCAGCTTGAGAATTCTTAGCCGTTCAGTAGCCCAAGATATCAATCACATTCTGTCAGATAATGAAGCCCGGGCTCCTATGTTCGGGCGATCCTCAAATCTATACTTGCCAGAACATCCGGAGGTGGCCGTCAAAACTGGAACCAATCAGGATTATAAAGACTTTTTGGCTATTGGCTACAATCAAAATATTGTTGCTGGAGTTTGGTTGGGAAACAGCAATCAGCAACCAATGGCCCAGCGGCCAGCCGTTGGTACAGCCAGCGCTATTTGGAAAGAATTTATGATCGGCGCCTTAAGCCGATAGATCAACCAGGCCTGATCGGCATTAAAACATAAAGATAACTCCGATCATCGCCTGATCTGATAAGAGCGGCTTTGTCTGAATCAGTGAAGCCAAGTTGAACATCGGAACTATTGATATTCATTAAGGCATCCGAAAGGAATCTCCCATTGAAAGCGATCTCGAGGTCATCGCCACCCTCGATCTCAGCCGAAAGAGACGACCTGAATTCACCCACTCGAGAACTGCGAGCCTCTACCTTGAGACGTTTTTGTTTTGTGTCTAATATCAGCTTAATCTCATAAGTTTGATCCGAAAGAAGGCTGGCCGCCTTTATTTTACTCAATAATTCGTGGCGATCCACTTTGATGCTAATGGGTGACTTCTGGGGAATAACCTCTTCATAGCGCGGATAGGTTCCTTCAATCAATCTTGAAACAATTCTGATCTTCAAATCCAGCGGGGCCTCGCCCAAGATTGTCGAAAACTCCATTTGATTGTCGTCGGCCGTAATTTGCACCGCTTTCTCCGATTCTCCCAGAACTCCAACCAAATGACTGGCTGTTTTGGCTGGTAGAATTAACTCCCATTCTTTTTTTACGGCCGAAGCCAGATTGGTCTTTTTCTCCGCTAGACGATAGCTGTCGGTAGCCGCTATGGTTAACTGATCTCCCTTAAACTTGAAGTAAACACCCGATATCTCCGGGCGAGAAGAAGACGACGAGGCGCAGTCCGCCACTTGCTTTAACCCCTGACTCAAGGAAGGACCGTCAACCTCGACCGCCAGTCGCTTGTCAGGATGGGGAATTGCCGGGAAGTCATCGGTCTTCATTGTCTGTAACGAGATTTCGTTGTCAGAGTCTTTAATCAACAAAGCTCCTTTGTTCATTTCCAGAATAAGCTTGTCGTCGCTCATCAATCTGCCTAAGGCCGATAATATTCTTGCCGGAACTACTGCTTGGCCCGGTTTAGACACCTTGGCCAGAGTCGAGACTTCCATCCCCACTTCTAGGTCGGTAGCCAAAAGATGAACCGCACTGTCATCAGCTTTGATCATTACTCCTTCCAGTATCGGAAGGTTGACATTTTTTATAGCCACTCGGCCAACAGCTGAGATAGCTTGATTTATTTTTTCTCGAAGGACTTCGATCTTCATAACAAATATAGTTAATTATATATTTATAAAATTGTTATTGTTAAAGGTTTGTTTTTTGGGGACAAAAGAATTAATCTCTTTCAGCAACAGGCCTTAAACGAATGATGATCAGGGGATAAAAAGTGGAGATCGGTTGGTTTAATTGGGAAAACCTTTTTGATTCTTTTTTATCACTCAATTCACCAACTCATTTTACCATAATTATCCACTTTTTATTCACACTTGATCTCCGTAAATTCTTTGTCGGATCAGCTCGATCTCGTGGGCGGTTCGACCATCTTTTTCTTTCTCTTGATCTATCTTATTGCAGGCATAAATAACCGTGGTGTGATCTCTTCCACCAAAAACCTCCCCGATGGCAAGATATGACTTCCGCAGGTCTTTTCGAAGAAGATACATAGCTATCTGGCGGGGGTAAGCAATGTCCTTTTTCCGGGTGTCAGACAGAAGGTCTTTGTCGCTCAGGTTATAGTGGTCGGCAACACAGCTGATTATCTTTTGGGGGCTGGCCGACTTAGCCTGACTTCGAGTGAGATCCTTTAAAACCCGCCGGGCTCCGGGAACATCCAGCTTGGACCTTTTAACCTCTTGGTAGGCGGCCAGCCTTCTTAAAGCCCCCTCTAATTCACGAACATTGTTTTGAATGTTATTAGCGACGTAATCCAGGATATCATTACCAAGATCTAACCCCCATTCGGTCGCCTTGGCTTCAAGGATGGCCCTTCGGCTCTCGTAATCAGGTTGACCGATATCAACTACCATACCACCCTCAAAGCGCGACCGCAGTCTTTTGGCCAGGGTCGGAATAGCGTTCGGGAGACGATCGGAGGAGAGTATTATTTGGCTGTTTTTGTTATATAAAGCATTGAAGATGTGGAAGAACTCTTCCTGAGTTTTTTCTTTTCCGGCCACAAATTGGATATCATCAACAATCAACAGGTCCAATTGTTGGAAGTTCTCTTTCAGGGACTCAATCTCGCCCTTTCTGATCCCGTTAACAATCATTGAGACCAGTTTTCCAGCCGAAATATATTTTATCTTAAAACCCTCTTCCTGATCCAATTCATTTCCGATGGCCTGGAGAAGGTGGGTTTTCCCCAGACCCACCCCGCCATAAACAAAAAGGGGATTATAAACCTGTCCTAACGGTTTGTGGACGATGGCATCGGCGGCGGCAAAAGCCATCTCGTTGAAAGGGGCGACAACAAAATCTTTGAACGTATAGCGAACATTCAGCCCGGTTTGAGGATCAAGCTGAAGCTCGGTAAAGGGCATCTGCTGTTTCTCAACCGAAACAGCCGGACTTTTCAAAGGGAGTTTTTTCGGGGTGACCACAAAGCTAATCCTCTTAATCTCGGGCGAGATCTCTTTTAATGTTTTTAATATTTCTTGATGATGTTTATCTTCAAGCCATTTTTTAGAAAAAGCATTTGAGGTGCCAACAATAACAGTGTCGCCTTGTCGCTCAACAATTGAGGATTCTTTGAAAAAAGAAGCAAAGCGCGCTCGCGTTATACTGAACTGTAGATTGGCCAAGACCTTTTCCCAGAGTGCCTTGTTATTCATGATAAAAGTTACTTTATCACAATTAATAGGGCAAGAGAACAGCGCCGAAACTCCCAGCAATCAGGGTTTTTTAGGCTGATGGGGATAATATGTTCATATCTTGGGCAAAAAAAGTGAATTGACCCAAGTGTAAATTGTTGATAATCTTAGCCCGGTCATGGAGAATGTTACCACGTCTCAACCGTCTCGCCAAGAAAAATGAGTATCAAGAGCTATACCGGCAGGGAAAATCAGCCGGTGGACGTTTTTTATTGGTCAAAGCTGGGCCAAATAAACTCGGCCGCATCAGGGTTGGCATTGTGGTCAGCAAGAGAGCGGCCCCCAAGGCGGTTCATCGTAGCAAGATCAAACGCCAATTAAGACATATTGTCCGAAATGATATTGTTTCGGTTAATTCGGATCAAGATCTGGTCATTATTTTAAAAAAAGGACCCAGGATGCCAAGTTATCAGGATCTATGGGCAGACTGGCAAATTATTTGGAGTCAAATTAAAAAATAAACATGTCGCTTGGCGGATTGTTTCACCTGCTTATTTATCAACCGATCCTGAACATCTTGATATTGCTTTATGTCTATCTCCCGGGAAGGGATCTTGTTTGGGCTGTCTTGCTGACAACAATACTTCTCAAGCTGGTCCTTTATCCGATATCAATAAAAGCCGTTAAGTCGCAGGAGATAATGAGTCAGATAGAACCCCAGATTCAAAAGATCAGAAAAGAGCACAAGAAAGATCCGGCCGGGCAGTCCAAAAAAATAATGGCTCTTTATAAAGAAAACAATATCAATCCCTGGTCCGGGATGATATATCCGTTGATTCAGCTGCCGATTATGATCGCCTTTTTTCAGATATTCAAAGACCTAAGCATTTTGACCTTAGAGGGTAATCTTTATTCTTTTATCCCAATGCTTGATTTAGCCAATATGACCTTTTTGGGAAACCCCAATCTGGCTCAACCCAGCATTGTCTTGGCGATCATTGTTGGATTTGCTCAGTATTGGCAGCAAAAGACATCGGGGGTGGGTAAAAATAAATCTGGTTGGCAGAAGAACATGTTCGTCTTTTTCCCCTTTTTCACCTTTTTCCTTTTAACTGGATTAAGCGCTGTTCTTGGAGTATACTGGTTGGTAAACATTCTTTTTACTATTGGCCAGCAGTATTATCTTAAAAGAAAGCCAGCATGTTCCGACCATCAGAAGCGGAAAAAGTTAAAAAAACGGTAAGAGAATTCTTCAGCTATCTGGGCGGAGATTCGCAAGTGAAAGTAAGCGAGACTAGTGAAGACACCATTAAAATATCTCTTTGGGCCGAGGAAGCGCCCTTTTTCATTGGAGAAAGAGGCGAGACCTTGATTGAAACCCAGGGTTTGATCAAAAAGATTCTGGCTCGCCAGCTCGGCCGCCATTTATTCATTGATCTCGATATCAATAGTTATAAAGAGAAAAAAGCCCGCTATCTGGAAGATCTGGCGCGGATGACGGCCGATCAGGTTGCTTTAACCAAAAAACCACAAGCGCTGAAACCAATGTGGGCCTGGGAAAGAAGAATAATTCACACTCTTCTGGCCAAACGTCAGGATGTCTACAGTCAAAGCAGCGGCCGGGACAACCAAAGACACATTGTCATTCTTCCATCCTGATTACTGAATCGGAATAATGGCGATCGACTTCACCCGGGCTCCTTTGGCGCCGGCCTGTTCATCTTGAAGAACATACAGATGCTGAAGATTCGGATGATTTTCGGTCAAGAGGGTGCACTTGCCCTTGAAATCCTTTTCCGAATTTAAAACGACGATAAAATTCTTGGTCATCTCGACCGAGAGGATTCTTTCCTGCCCCCATTCATTTCGGTCATTGCGAACACCCTGGTCATAATTAAGATTAATCGTCCAGATTTTCCCTTGTTCATTTTTGGCCTGGATGTCTTTAGCTTCGATCTTTTTGGCGATCAGATCCACTCCGGCTTGCGGCACAATATAGTTGGCCGCTTCATAAAAGATAACATGGCCCTCGACTTTTGCCGCATTGGGCAGACGTCTGAAAACATGGGCGCTGGAGATTTTATTTTCATTGAAATCAATCCCACCCTGGATGCCGCCGGAGTCAATATCTCTGACCGAGAAACAGGTTGGCTCAACATCGCCGCCATTGGGAACGGGGATGTGGCCATTGGGGCTGGGCGACGGGGCTTGACGAAAGCCATATATTATTCCGCATCCTCCCCGATAATTGATTAAAGAAAAGAAGATGCCTACCCAGGGAATGGTGGTCATCCAGTTATCTCCCTCGCCCATGGTTTCTCTTTTGATGTAAGCGACCCGATCATCATGTTCACCCAGTTCGGCATGAGAAGAAGCCAGGAGCAAGGGCATGTGCCGCGGATATTCGGCGAATTCATAGCGGCAGCCATAGGCCCGATCAGGATAAAGATAAAAACCACTAAACCATTCGACAATATAAACGGAAACGGGTCGTTCAGTCATATCAATTGAGTGCCAGATTTCTTTCGCCACATCTTCATCTGTGTAATTTCGAGAATAAACGTTTTTTTGACGGCCCTGGTATATCGGTTGGGGGAAAAAATAAGCTTCCATTATATTCGGGATTTTTTCCCGAAAGCTTATTTCCTTGGCAACAAAACCAGCCGGCAAGATGTTTTCTCGACTATGCTCGAAACAATAAGTTCGCGGCTCTACTTGACAACAGGTTGTTTGTAGAGCCGGGCCCTCATATTCACCGATGATTTTCTGGCAGGAACCTTTTTCAACAGCTTTCCATCCCTTGGAACATTCATCTCCTTCTTGCCAACCCAATTCATGTCCTCTCAAGCAGTAACCCCTGGTCGGCAGCTTAACAGCCGGCAGTGCTCCGCCAAGGAATTGAGGGTCAATATTAGTTAAAACAAGATGGGCGAGAAAAATGATTGCCACTCCTCCGAGAGCGGCGAAGATTTTTCTTCGCCCTTGCTGCATCTTTCCAGGAGCGCCAGAAGAGGTTAAATAAATCAGCCCTCCCCAGATAAAAGAAACCAAGACGGCGATTCCAGCTAGTCCAATGATTAGGTAGTAAAGATATTCGATGTAAGCCGGCAGGCCGGTGTCGGGTCCGGGCGGGTCAATTCCAGGAACAACCGGATACTCAACTTCAAGGTCTCGGGTTGCCGCCGAAAGAGGCAGCGACAGCAGGAGCAACAGAATAAATATCTTTTTCAACCGATTCATGATTAGGGCTGAATTTTTTCCGTGACACAAAAGTAATCAGGCATCAGGTCAGCAATGGCCTCCAGGCACTCGTTTTTATGTCGGTAATAAGCACAAGCCGCCAGCTCTTGTTTGCTTAAAGCATTGTCTCCGTATGGAGAGGTGCTGTTGTAAGGATAGCAGGTTTCGATAAAGGGAGTGAAGAGAAGCCCCCCTTCGCCCTCGCTCATTTCTTGATTATCAAGCAAAAGAGGGCAGTTGAAAGGAAGGCCGGCGGTGGTCAGCACTCCGAGGGCCTCACCAAAGCCGGTCATACATCGATCTAATTTATATTGAGCATCCTGAAGCTGGTTTAACAATTCGGCTCGACTCGGCTGGTGCGACCGGAGATTAATGGCCAAGATCAGATTCCAAACCTGTTCCGTTCTTTTTCTAACAGAGTCTTTATTTTCATGATACCAGTGCTTTATTTCGGCTACCCTTTGTTGAATCAAATCAATGGGGCAAGGGTGATGAACTCCGCCCACCAAACAGGTAGTGCAGGCGCAGCCTGGGCAGGAGCAGCAATTGTTACAGAGACACCCATGGACCGAATGGCAAGCTGGACCACACCCGGCTGGACCGCTAGTAATCATTCTTCCCTGATTGCACTGGCACCTGGTCGGCAGAAGGAAGAGCTTACAAAGATTGTCGGGTTGATTTTTATCAAAAGCCGGGCAGGTTATCTCAGGAACAGAGGTGTTGACCAGAACAGACAACTCCGAAATAACTTCAGCCAGATAAACCTGAGCATTGTCGACCAACTGACCGATTTCGATGAATCCACCGGGGTAACCAAGACGGACCTGGGTCTCAATGAAAGGAGACTCCATCCTTATATGTTCTTCGGTCTTTAGGGGGGCTTCGGGAGATTTGGGGCAATAAAAAGTGGCCGGGTGACCGCTCAGGCGGTCACATATTTGACCGCCTGATTGGATGCGACAGATTATACCGACAGTATCTTCAACGCTTCTTTCCGGCCGCCCCTGATCTTGATTGATTCGATAAGTTGAACATTTGTAAGAGGTTTTGGTTCGCCCTCCTTCCTGGAAGGTAACAGGCGTGCCTCGTTCTAGCTGATCCAGGTTGCATTCGCCGCAATCAAGCCGGCCACCGCTGTCACAGTCAAGGCAGTTATATTCTCGGCACCAACGCAATACATCCAATTGTTCTTCGGCTGGACACTTCTGGCCCCAGACAGGATCTTGCCCATTTAGACAAAAAGGAACGGTCTCTAGATCGATTTCCGGCCTCTTTTCGTCTTCGATCAGCAATTCTTGGAAGGTGGCCCGGGTTATTTGACGGGCATGAGGGCAGTGTAGTTTGTACATATCTTCTGCTTTTTGAAGATAGCCGATATCAACCCTTATACTTTCAATGTGAGGCGGCAGAAAACGGCTGGCTAAATATCTGATCTGGTTGACCAGGGTCATCTGGCGATAACTGTCAACCGAAACCTTAACCAGTTCATTTTCTTTCAGCAAGTTCCGACCCTCAAGGGTTCCCGCCATATTTAATTCTCTTCTCAATTGATCTATTCTGGCTCGATCAGGACACGGGTCTCCGGAACAATTACAGCCGCAACAACAAGTCTCGCAACCCAGACAGCAGGAGCCGCAGTCACCGCAGACCTGGCACTGACAATTGCTGGTCAGCCGGAGCAGTTCCTGACTTAACTCATTCAGCGTCTGGCTCTTCGCTTCCAGGGCGCGAGTAATTCTTTCAATGCAGTCGAGGCGATCATTATACGGCATGGGCTGAATTCCGGGCACGTTTTTATCCCCGTCAACAAAGTCACCGTTTTTATCAAATTCATAACAGAGGTAGGAAATTAGAGCATCGTCCCTTGTCGGCGCGGGCCAAATTTGGGGAAAGTTTTTAGCCATGAGCTTTCTGATCCGGTCGGTTTCCTCTTCTGTGACGCCTCGGCGAGAATGACAATCAATGAGCCGCTGGTTTTCAAAACAGCTTATGTTTTTAGCCAAAATTCTGGTTTCAAGGATAGTGCCAATCGGAATTTCTTGATAATCAAAAACAGTTGCTTCAACCCGGGGCGGAGTTGGCTGCTGATAAACAAAATCGCGCGGGGCTGGAATTTTAAAAACACCGCCGAGCATGGCCGGATTTATCTGCCAAACAAGAGCGTAGGCTATCAGGATCAACCCAACCCCCAAAAGACCCTGAAAAACTCTTTTTTTAGCCTTGGCCATCATCGCCGGAGAACCGCCTGAAACAAGGTAAGTTATGCCGCCGCTAAGCAGGGCGACAAAAGCAACCACGCCGGCGATGCTAACGATAAAATTGAGGGCGATCGTAATCATCCCCGAAAAATCCCCGGCCTCGGCCAGGGGCGTTCCCTCGGAAGCCGATCCGGGCCAGGCGACGAATAAGAGGAAGATGATAAGAAATATATTTTTAACCATACTTATCTTCAAAATAAACACTCAGCACCAAAGTGGGCATAAATTTGCCTATAAATGGTGTTGATTCGATTAGCCAAGGAATAAACACCCGCTTTATCCATTTTACCAAAACCGAGGTTGTTTTGCCAGATGGCGCCTCAACGGCTTTACCAGACGACGCTTTTTCGACGGAAGTAGCGTCAGCCGGCCGGTCACCGGTATGAGATGTTTCAGTGGGTTGAAACGACTGCTCGGTCGAGGAAGTATGAGATGTTTCAGTGGGTTGAAACGACTGCTCGGTCGAGGAAGTGTCTTTTTTAGAGTCCTCCTTTTTAGCTTCTTTATTTCGATGACTTTGGATATAACGAACCCCCCTTTTAGCAGCCGAATAACCTTTTTTGATCACTGCCACCGGTGAAAAGCTTGGTTTGTGACCACGGACAAGAACGATCCAAAGAGTGAAAATAATCTTTCCGACAATGGCCACTATGCCCTGAATGACAACCGCTACCGGGGCCAGGGCAACAGTCATCGTTAGGAGAAGGCAAAAATAGCCGATCATATCCAAGAAGAAGGCAACTCCGTACATAATCAAAATGTCGGCCTCGATTAAAGAGCCGGTTTCGCCGGTGCCGTCAATTACCTGATCCCAGCTGTCTTTAGTGGCCTCGGATGAATTCATCTCTTTTCATGGCGCGGCGCATCTCTTTAATTTTAACCACCTCCTCGGGATTGCTGGTGATGATCTGATCCTCGGTATAAGAGGCGACGATCTGGATAGCTACTCTTTTATTGCCGGCGAAGAAAATTCCCTCGCCCACGCTGCTGGAAAGGATCAAGTGCTTCTCGCCGCTGGTCAGCCCAAAGGTCTTGGCCAAAACCTCAATCGAGGCAGAAGACTGTTTCATCAACAACTGCAAAGAAGAGTTGTTGAGGATGGGAACACCGTAGGGCGAGTTTAAAAAGTCGTTTACATCCTGGGTAATGGTGGTCATGCCAAGCCAATATTTCCTTGCTCTTTTAGCCATGCCGAAAAGGAAAGAAGCTCCTTCCTGGGACTGCATAATCACCCAGGCCTCATCAACGATAGCCACCCTCTTCTTCATCTCTCCTCGAATCTCGTTCCAGATGTGATGAAGAATTATATACATGGCCATTGGCCTCAACTCATCCTCCATGTCCCGAATGCCGAAAACAACCAGCTTGTTTTGAATGTCCACATTGGTTTGATTATTGAAAAAGTTAGCATAGCTTCCGAGGGTGAACTTACGGGTTCTTTGGCTCAAAGATTCAGCTCCCTCCATGCTTTCAAGCACTTCTTGAAAATCGCTCATGATTGGCGGGATGGCCCGATTGAAGTTAGTTTCCGAGGTGATATCCTTGGCGGCGTAAGTCTCGATAATGGCCTGATCGATAATAGCATCCTCTTCCGGGGTTAAACCGCCAAGCATGATTCGGAAAAGACCGACCAGCTCAACGGTGTTTCTTCTTAACACATCGGCCGGGTTTTCATCTAATCCGACACGAGGCAGGTCGAAAGGATTCAGATGGTTGGGGGAGCTAAGGGAAATATTGATAAATGAGCCGCTGACGGCTTCGCTTAAGAACTCATATTCGTTTTCTGGGTCAACGACGATAACATCAACGTCCTCCATCATCAATCTCATAATTTCTAACTTGGTGGCATAGCTTTTTCCGCCACCAGACTTGCCAAAGATGACCATATTGGCATTCTCTAGAGAAAAGCGATCAAAAAGGATTAGCGAGTTGTTGTGTTTGTTGATGCCGTAAAGTATTCCTTCATTGGAGCTCAAGTCAAAAGAAATAAAGGGAAACACACTTGATAGAGGCGAAGTGTTCATCGGGGTGTGGATCAAGAGATGGTCCAGGCCGTAGGGAGAACAAGAATAGCTGCCTTCTCTTTGCTGGAATGAGGCGGTCTTCACATAAACCAAGCGGGACTCCAACACTGATCGAATTTCAGTTTCCGTATCCCGAAGCTCCTTTTCATCATCTCCGGAGATAAGGAAATAAATCCCAACCTGAAACATCTTCTCTTGAGCGGTTCTTAACTTTTCTCTCAGCTCTTCTACGTCCTGAAAAGCAGTTTCCAGCTCCGGGTCCCGAACCAGACCCTTCTCTTCTCTTTCCATCAGTTCGGCCTGAATTTCGGTGGTCTTTTTCCTTAATTTTTTCAAGATGGGCGTTGTCTCAACGGGATGGAAAAAGAAGGATATCGTCACCGGCCGGCTCATATTAATAATTGGGGCCAGCCAGCCGACGGACAAATAGCGGGGATAAGAGAAAACGAACATTGATCGGGTCAATCGGCTCTCCAGGGCCAAGTGGTTTTGAGCTATTTCAATTGAAGGTGGGGCGATCAGGTCATGCAAAATAACAGTCTTCCGATCTTCCTTTGCCTGGCCGATAGATTTGAATTTATTTTTTATTTTGGTCAGCATAATTAATCTATTATTTCCGGCATAATTGATGGATAGTATCCGATTTCAGCCGACTTGGGATGATGAATCGACCAAAG
>CAZUSP010000003.1:0-37914 GCA_964623505.1 uncultured Candidatus Saccharibacteria bacterium | reverse complement strand
ATATTTGTTTTCCGGCCAAAGGCAAGGATTATTGATTTAAAAGCAGCCTAATGGCTTAGGCTAATTGACAATATCTATTCGCATTAAAAAACAACTCTCAACCAAGCTCATCCGATTTGTTTTCTATAACTAATATGGCTCGTTGAATCAAAACGCTTCAAAAGAATCTTTTAATCAGATCGAATAAATATTGGTGTGATTATATAACCTTACCCGAACTCATTTTACCAAAGATTCCGGCGATTGATATAGAGCCGCGCGAAGTGCGGCTCTGACGCCTCTGTGCCGCAAAGCGGCAGCGGAGTCTACTCCGCACCGAGCTTCGCTCTGGTGCAGGGCCTCAACAAAATTTTCTTCTTCTTTCTAAAAAAAACAGGCGCGCGCAAAAAAACAAAAAAATGTAGAAAATTCTGTTTTCGGCGTTCTACCCTGACAGACAGGCGGAGATGAGTTCGGACGGCGCGGCATTATAATGTTAGAAAAAGACAAGAAAGAATCCGCCCGATCCTGCGCCGTCTTTGTTCAAGAGGCGCCAAGGTAAGGTCAATGAAATAAAGCTGAAGCTCCAGCGACTTCTTGACGGTTATCTTGAGCAAGACATACGTGAAACTTATCGAGAGCAAAAGGTGGTTTTATTGTCAGAAAAGAAGTTGTCGGAAGAACAAATTATCAAACTTGAACAAAAGCAGAATGACTGGGTTGAACTAATGGAAAACTGGCCGAACTACGCTCAAACCCTTGCAAAAATCGTAAGTGATAGCAACCTTTTTAAGAAAAAGATTGCTGCCAAAGAAGTCTTTGGGTCGAACCTCTTTTCGTCCGGCCGCGAGACGCGCCTCTGCACGCCGAGCGGCTCTGAAAACAATCCCCAAAACTAATGGGCGGCTCTGCCGAGCCGCTTACGAAATGGTCTCCGAAAAACTGCAATTTCCTATCTGGTGGGCGGTGCAGGATTCGAACCTGCGACCTTCACAATGTCACTGTGACGCTCTAACCAACTGAGCCAACCGCCCTTTCAAAGGTGGGCCAGGAGGGATTCGAACCCCCGACCGATCGGATATAAGCCGATTGCTCCGCCGCTGAGCTACTGGCCCTCCCTGAAGCGACCTATTCTAACAGAAAAAACTAAGGTTGAGAAGATCTCTTTTTCAGATCAGCTTTAACTATCTCTTCGAATTCTTCTCTTTCCAGGGTCTCTTTTTCAATTAGAATCTTAACCAGCTTATTAAGAGTGTGCCGGTGTTTTTTCAGTATTTTCACGGCCTCGGCTTCGGCCTCTTTGATCAGTCGGTCAATTTCTTCGTCGACCTTGGTGGCCCACTCTTCCGAGAAGGTTTTTTTTGAGAATCCGGCCGGCCACCACTCGCTTTCCTCATGAAAACTGATTGGGCCAAGACGGGACATGCCATATTCGCTGACCATCTTTCGGGCCAGGGCGGTGGCTCGCTGAAGATCATTAGATGCTCCGGTGGAGACCTGGCCGAACCTTATCTTCTCGGCCACATAGCCGCCAAGCATGGCGGTCAGGGTTGCTTTCAACTGTTCTTGACTTAAAAGTTTCTTTTCCTTGGCTGGTGTTGAGAAAGTATATCCGGCGCTTAACCCCCGAGCGACAATAGAGACCTTGCGAATGATCTCGGTACCGGGGCTAACAGAGGAGATCAGGGCGTGCCCGCCTTCATGACAGGCAGCAATTTCTTTCTCTTGTTCATCAAGCAGGTGGCTCTTTCTTTCCGGGCCAAGCATAACCTTGATGATGGACTCCAGGAAGTCTTCTTGAGAGATGGTTTTGTGGTCTTTTCTCGCGGCCAAGATAGCGGCTTCGTTGGCTAAGTTTTCCAGGTCGGCTCCGGAAAAGCCAGAAGTTCTTTCGGCAATTTCCCGGAAATCCACTTCTTTGCTTAAGGGCTTGTTGCGACAGTGTATCTCCAGTATTTTTTGGCGGTTTTTTGTATCAGGCAGATCAGTGACCACTCTTCGATCAAATCGGCCGGGTCTTAACAGAGCCGGGTCCAAGACATCGGGCCTGTTTGTTGCGCCCAAAATAATGACTTTTTCCTCTCGGCGAAAGCCATCCATCTCAACCAGTATCTGGTTGAGGGTCTGCTCCCGCTCGTCGTTTCCTCCGCCCCAGCCATAACCACGGGTTCGGCCAATGGCATCAAGCTCGTCAATGAAAATAATGCTGGGCTGGTTTTTTTTGGCCTTTTCAAACAGATCTTTGACCCGCCTTGAGCCGACGCCGACGAACATCTCGACAAATTCAGAGCCAGAGATAGAGTAAAAAGGCACACTGGCTTCCGAGGCAATGGCTCGGGCCAGGAGGGTCTTGCCTGAACCGGGGGCGCCGATCAGCAGAACCCCTCGGGGAATTTTAGCTCCCATGTTCAGAAACTTGTCTGGCTTTTTCAAAAATTCAACTATTTCTTCCAGCTCATTTTTAACTTCTTCTAGTCCGCCAATGTCTTTAAAGCTGATTTTTCCATTTTTATTTCGGGCGACGAACTTTTGATCAGGCGACTTCAAGAAAGACATGGTCTGGTTGACGCTTCCTTTGGTTTGTCGGAAGATCATCCAAAAGAAGAGAACAATCAGCAGGGTTGGCATAACAAGAATTAGGATCGGCCAGAAAGCGGCTCCCAAACCAACCGAAGGTTCTTGGAACGAGACTTGGACTGCCTGTATCTGTGTCGGATCAACTCCATAGTTGACCAACGATTGGGTCAGGGCCAGGCCGGGTTCTTTTCGCGAAAAAGCCCGGGACTCATCTTGGTAGATGACCTCCAAAGAATCTTCCGAAACAATTACCTCTTTGACTTCGCCCCTTTTTATTTGTTGAATCAGCTGGCTCAAACCGATCGATTCTTTTGGGCTCTCTTCTTCCGGGAAGAGCAGGGAGAAAATGGCCGAGGCCACCAAAAGAATCATCAGGATAAGACCAATCTTCTTAAATAGTTGACTCATCTTCTTTGGCTGATTTGGCTGCAGAAGCTTTTTTCTTAACTGCCGGCACATCTTGCGCAACTGGCTTCGCCTCTTTGTCTTTAGGATCAGTGGCTGCTTTTTTCGGAGTGCGGGCCGACTTCAAAGAAAGAGAAACTCGTCCATCGCGGCCGATCTCAACAATGCGGGCTTTGACTTTTTGACCTACTTTGACGATGTCAGATGGATGCTTGACCAGTCCCCAGTCTAGTTCAGATATGTGAATCAGTCCTTCGAGATTGTTGGGACCGAAGCGAATGAAGGCGCCAAAGTCGGCTAGGCCAGTGATCTCGCCCTCAATCACGTCTCCGGATTGATATTCCTGGAGATTCTTTTTGGTTTTTTCCATTTCTTCCAGCTTTTCCGAGAGAATGAGTTTTTCTTCTTTTCGATCCAAGTCAAGCACCTTTACTTTTATTGTCTGACCAATTAGGCCTTCCAGTTTGCTTAGAATCTTGTTTTTGTCGGCATCTTCAACTCGGGGAAAGTGCTCAAAGGATAATTGAGAAGCCGGCAAAAAGGCCTGAATATCCTCTATTTTGACGATAAGACCGCCCTTATTGGCGCCAGACACTCTGACCTCAATCGTTTCACCGCTTTCCCTTTTCTTGGTCAGATCTGCCCATATTCTTTGGCGGAAAGCCCTCTTGATGGACATCTCGGGATAGCCATCTTCGTTCTCGGTGCTGATTATCTCTCCCGAAAGAAGATCGCCAATAGAAAGGCCCTTGAGGGCATTTTTAACGTCATAGAATTCTCGCCCATAAACAATAGCTGTGCCGCGGGGGCTAAGATCAATATAAATAGTTGATCGGCCGAAGCCGATGATCCGGCCTTCAACAAACTCTCCTTCGGTTAGCGGCGGAATCAAATTAGTTTTATCTTTAACGGTTTTGGTCATAATGTCTTATAATATATAACGAAAAGCAATCTATTGCAAGTTAAGAGAATTGATTTTATAATTGGTCTGAGTATAATTCAGATAATAAAAAAATGAAAAACAAAGCATTGTTTTCTTTGGTGGTGTTGTTCGTTGGTATTTTTGGTCTGATGGCGCTGATTCAAACGTCATCAGCGCAAGGCGGGGAGGCCGGATGGATCACCTGCGTTCATAACGGCAACTCGGTGACAGTTAATTATGGCTTTTCCAATGCGATTGAGATCGTTCATATTGTCCGCAAGGGCTCTTATTTCAACAATCAACGGAAAATGGATGAGGAAGACCAGAAGACGGTGGCCACGATCGGAGCTTGGTTGATTCCGTATAGCAGTTCAGGATCCATTGTTGACGACAAGGTTTTTAATTATGGCCACTGGGGCTCTTTTCGCATAGAACCAGAAAGGCAATATACTTATTATCTCTGGCGAGGAAACACATCATGTCCGCCCAATAAGATTTTGGCCGAAACACAGTGTTCTTATGGGCGGCAGTCCTCTGATCCGGAGAAAGAGAAGCCGAAAGCGGCTTCTTGTAACAGCGTATGTATGGAAAAGTGGGGTTGTCCGGGTGAGTGCCGGTGGAAAGGAGTCGGCTGTCTCATGGATTGTCCGGCCGGAATGAGAGATCCGCAAACAACGCTTAGTGTTTGCAGCCGGATTTTCCCTTGCGAAAGATGTTGCTGCAACTGCCCCGCTTCTTCAGCTGAAATTACCTGTCGGGCCAAAAATCAAAGCGCAATCGACTTAAGCATTAAAGTTCGTGGCGGCTACGACGATTTTTATCTTTATCGAGATGGAGTTCAATTAAGCAAATTATCGCGCCGACAGCACGGTGATTATGAAACGGTCAGCTTTTCCGATACTAACTTGAAACAGGGGCAGAGCTATGTTTATCAGGTTAAAAGCAGTGCCAGCGGCTGGCCTAATATCGGCTCACCAGCCACCTGCCAGACTTTAGCGGCGCTACCCACTTCTTTCGTTATAGAACCTAGTTGTGGCCAGAGAGGTTCTGACTTCGTGGTTATCAACTATCGCTATATCAATCCTCCCGGAACAACTCTTTATCTCGGGAGTGTTCAAGAGCCAAGATTGATGAGAGTGATCCCGCTAAGTTCAAATGAAAGGCAGATGGGTGTTTGGCATCAGGGATCAGTTAGAGTTGATTCTAGAGGCATAGCAGCGGGTCGTCCAAGGCTGGATTGGCAGTTCTATGATTGTGCCTGTCCCAATATCCGGAGGGCGGTCTCTGGTTCGGTTGAGTGCAGCTTTGCCGGAGCAGCTCCACCGACTCCGGTTCCGCCGGATTCTGCGGCTTCAAATATATCCCTCAGCCCCGGTTGGAACATGGTCTCTTGGCCGGCCAGCGGCTCTTTAAGCTTTTCAACCATCTCCTCTCATTGTGCGAATAGTGTTATCTGGGGATGGTCTCGATCAGCCAATAGTTATTACAAACCCGAATCAATGGTTCCGGGACAGGGATACTGGATCGGGGTTGATCAACCCTGCCGCCTTCCCGTCACTGGTTCGCCTTGGCGGGGTAGCGTCTCTCTGGTCGGCGCTGGTTGGCACATGGTTGGCGCTCCGGCCGGAGGAATCGGAATAGACCGGATCACCGGCGACTGCCAGGTCAGTTCTATCTGGGGCTGGAGCCCTTCAGCCAGGGAGTATGTTCGACCGACTCGTTTAGAGGAAGGACAGGGCTACTGGTTCCGGACGGCCGGATCTTGTACTCTGGGTTTCTGATTTAATTAGGCCGGCCCTTAATGGGGCCGGCTTTTTTGCCTGTTTTTACCTTGGTGGTTGAGAATGATCCACCTCCGACTCCAGCGCCCAGCGGCCAGAGCTGGTCTCTTAGAGAAGGGTGGAATATGGTCTCCTTGCCGATAGCTGGCGCTGATCCCAGCTTGAGCGATGTCTCTCAGAGATGCGCCGGAATGTTGCTTTCTGTCGCTGGAATCTGGCCCGCAATGAGTATGATGCCTCCAGCACCATAACCCCTGGTCATGGTTGCTGGATTAGAGCCATGCGGGATTACACCGTTCCGATTCCCGGAACTACTCCTTGGAGCGGCTCGGTCAATCTGGTCGGCGCTGGCTGGCACATGATTGGCGCTCCGGCCGGAGGAATTGGAATAGACTGAATCACCGGCGACCGCCAAGCATCTTCTATTCAACGGCGAGATCCCGGCCTTGGTTCGGATGACCAGTATGTTAGAGTTCCGGCTGGTGGATGATTAGAGGTGGGTTGGGGCTACTTTATCCGGGTCGCTGGCTCCTGCATTTAGTTTTCTCGGCGGTCGTCGAACCGGACCCCGCGAACAGAAGAACCCCCACCTGCTCCAACTGATTGATTTTTTCAAAGCCGATCTTAGCGGATCGGCTTTGTCGTTTTAATTAACTGGCGTGCCAGGGGAGCTTTTTTTTCTGCTTTTAAATGCTAAAATAGATCTATAACGATGATCATCACTCGCTTAAGCGACAGCTGCTTTTTGATTAAAGACAGAGTCAAACAGCCAGAAGCAACCATTATTCTTGGTCATCCGGGTAAAAAAATTCAATCAATTGAACCGGATTTGGTTTTGGTTGGATTGGCTGAAAAGATGGAAGGAGTCAGTGAAGAAAAAACATTTTTAATCAATTATCCGGGAGAGTATGACATCAAGAACATATTGGTCAAGGGGATTCAGGATGATGGTCACATAATCTATATTTTGGATCTCAATGGCGAGAAGCTTGCCTACTTAAGTGGATTAGGGCAGGCCGCCTTGGATGATCGCCAGATAGAGCAACTGGGCGATATTCATGTTTTGGTTATTTCCATCGGGGGGCAGATTGGTGCCAAATTTGCGGCCAGGCTAATTTCGCGCATAGAGCCGCGATCGGTAGTTCCAATGAATTATCAGCCCGAAGAGCTAAAGCAGTTTTTAAAGATAATGGGCGTGGAGCAAGTTAAGCCAGAAGATTCAATCAATCTTCAGGCTGACAGTCTGCCGAAGGAGGGTTTGGTGGTTAAAGTACTTAATCAAACATGATCGTCTGGCTGACCAAATTGAGAAAACGACCGAAGCGTCAAAAAGAATATGTTCTATGGGGAACGGTTGTTTTGCTGGGATTGATAATGTTGTTCTGGTGGGGGCAGAGAGTGGCTGAAAGGATTAGAACGGTTGATCGTTCAGAGATTCCTGGCCTTGAATCGATCAAAGATTCTGATAATTGGCGAGAGGTTGACCAGCCTTGGGGTGGCTGGAGCCTGGATCGTCTTTTTCCCGAAGGAATGGATGGCCTGATTCAAGAAACAGATGATTTAGAGCAGATAAAAGAAAACAATGAGCAAAACGGAAAATCCAACTAAAGCGGCCAAAGAAATAGTTCCCCGAGAAATAGTTGATGAAATGCGCGAGTCCTATTTGGACTATGCCATGTCGGTCATTGTTTCTCGGGCTTTGCCTGATGTGCGGGACGGCCTCAAACCGGTTCATCGTCGAATACTTTATTCGATGTATGAGATGGGGTTAAAGCACTCTTCTCCAACCAAGAAGTCTTCGGCCATTGTTGGTTATTGTCTGGGGCGATATCATCCTCATGGCGACACTTCGGTCTATTATGCCATGGTGGGGCTGGCCCAGGATTTTGTCCGAAGGTATCCACTGGCGATAGGGCAGGGAAATTTTGGGTCAATTGATTCCGATCCGCCAGCCGCTCCGCGCTATACCGAAGCCAAACTATCTTCCTTTGGGGAAGACATTATGGCCGACATTGGAAAAGAAACAGTTGATTTCGTTGAGAATTATGATGGAACCTTTCAAGAGCCTTCGGTTCTGCCTTCGCCGGTGCCCCAAATACTGTTGAATGGCACGGTGGGCATTGCCGTTGGCATGGCCACCAATATCCTGCCCCACAACTTAAGCGAACTTTGCGATGCGCTTAATTATCTGGTTGATAATCCCGAGGCGACGACCGAAGACCTGTTCCAATTTGTCAAAGGGCCGGATCTGCCGACCGGCGGCGTAATTTATGGGCAGGGAGAGCTGGTTTCAACCTATTCACAGGGCAAGGGCGGGGTTTTAAATCGCGGCCGGGCTGAGATAGTTGAAAAAGGAAAAGGGGCTCAAATTATCATCACGGAGATTCCCTATCGGGTTAACAAGGCGGCTCTGGTCGCGAAAATAGCCGATCTGGCCAGCCAAGAAAAGATTAAGGGCATTAAGAGCATCAGAGATGAGTCTGACCGGGAAGGATTGAGGGTAGTTTTAGACATATCCCCGCAGGGCTTTCCGCAGAGAATTTTGAATCAGCTTTATCGCTATACGGACCTAGAAAAAAAGCATTATATCAACATGGTTGCCCTGGTAGACGGCATCCAGCCAAGGGTTCTTTCGTTGGTTGATATTTTAACTCATTATTTGAATCACCGCCGGGAGGTGGTTGTTCGTCGAACCAAGTTTGATCTTGACCGGGCCCTGAAACGACAGCATATCCTGACCGGGCTAATGATCGCCTTGGCGAACATTGATGAAGTGATTGCGGTTATTAAAAAATCCGAAGACCGGATTGATGCCGCTCGTAATTTGATCAAGAATTTCAAATTAAGCCAGGTTCAGGCCGAGGCTATTTTAGAGATAAAACTTCATCGTCTGGCCAAACTGGAGAGAATCGAGATAGAAAAAGAACTTAAGGACATTGAGAAGAGGATCAAAGAATGGAAGAGTTTATTGGCCAGTCCGAAAAAAGTTGAAAAGGTTATTCAGCAGGAGTTGGCCGAGGTCAAGAAAAAACACGGAGACGAGAGAAAAACCGAGATAATTGCCGGATCAGTTAAACAGATATCGAAGAAAGATCTGATTCCCGATCAAGAGAATTTCATTATTATCACTCAAAAGGGATACATCAAAAGAAATCAGCCCGAAGTCTATAAATTACAGAAAAGAGGCGGGCGCGGGATCGTGGGGATGAAAACGATTGAGGGCGATATTGTTGAACACTTCATCTCGGTTTCGACCCATGATCAGCTGCTGTTCTTTACGGACACCGGGAAGGTCTATGATTTACCGGCCTATGAGATAGAAGAGGGAAGCCGGGTCAGCCGGGGAAGAGGACTGGCTAATTATCTGCCGATTGAGGCCAACGAAAGAGTGTTGTCGGTGCTCAATCAAAAAACCGGGGCCAAGCAAAACTATTTGGTTATGGCCACCAAGAAAGGAATGATCAAAAGAACAGACAAGAAAGAATATTTGCATATTAGGAAAAGCGGACTTCAGGCTATTAAGCTTAAAAAAGGCGACTGGTTGAAAGCCGTGGCTGAAACCAGCGGCGATGATCAAATAATGATTGTTACGCGGCAAGGCAAGTCAATTCTTTTTCCCGAAAAGGGAGTTCGGGCAACGGGCCGGGTAACAGCCGGGGTCAGGGGCATCTCTTTGGGCAAAGATGACGAAGTTGTTGGCTTGGCGGTAATCAGGGTCGGAACTGATCTAAAAAAGATTCAACTTTTGATCTTGAGTGAAAAGGGTTATGGCAAGAGAACGGTCATGGCCAATTATCGCCGGCAAAGTCGGGGCGGCCAGGGAATTATTACGGCAAAACTGGGGGGCAAGACAGGCAACCTTATTTTTGCTAAACTTATTGATAACGAAGAGTCCGACCTGATCGTTGTTTCCACCAAGGGCAATATCATCAGAACCAAAGTGAAAACCATTTCAATTTTTGGTCGGGCGACGACGGGGGTGAAGATCATGAAGCTGGCTCCCGGAGATAAGGTGGCTTCGGCCGCCTGTTTGCTGGAGGAAAGTAAACAATAGAATATGTCCAATATTTTAGACATAGAACATCTTTTGGGGAAACTTGGACTTGATTCCAAAATGAATGGGGCGGATTTTGGAACCGGACCGGGTCAGTGGGCTCTGGGAATGGCCCGATATCTAATGCACGGGCTGGTTTATGCGATTGATATTCAAGAGAGCTATTTGCTGGCTTTGGAAGCCAAGGCTCGTCATAGTTATTTGAACAATATCCGGTTTCTTCGGCGCGACCTGTCGGCCCTGAGAGGATCGGGTCTGCCGGATGATTCTTTGGATGTAGTGGTGATGGCCAATGTTATGTTTCAGGTTGAGAACCGTGAAGCCGTTTTGTCGGAAGCTCATCGTGTTTTGAAACCCCGGGGGAAACTAATGGTCATCGATTGGAACAGTTCGGCGCCGATCAGGCAGGGGCAAAATCCGGTTTTTCCAGAGCAGATCAGAATAATGATTGACCGGTTAGGTTTTCAGATTATTGACCAGTTTGAGCCAAGCGATTACTATTTCGGATTCATATTTAAAAAATCTTAATCATGGATCGAGAAAAATTGTTAAAATTTTCAGCCGCCGGATTATTTTTGGTCTCAATCATGGCCGGCGCCAGTTTATTTTATTTCGGAGGAATCGAGAATAATCTTAATCGTATTCTGAAAGCCAATGTTGCCGCGCCTCCTTGCACTGAAGCCATTTTTACCCTGACTGTTAAAGCAGAAAGGGGAGGCGATGCGCTAAAGGGGGTTCAAATGAGGAAGCAAGGGATTGGGCTATGCTCGACCGGATCGACAGAATTTCAATGTGTTGCTGATATCTGTCAGGAAGACGGACTTATGACGAGCTATATAGCTCCGAATAGCTTTGACGGCTCTGGTTTCTTGAGATGGGAGGGCCGTTGTGAGGCGGGCAGGGGAAGCACTTGCAATTACAAGTCCGGAAGCGGCGCGACGAGTGACACAATTACGGCTATTTATGCGCCAAAGGCAACTACCCCTTCTAATATCCTTAGAGTTAATTCAGAGCCGGCAGGTGTTCTTATTGACGGCCAGACAACTAATTACATCATAACGGAAACCAGTCCTATTAATAAAAACTTAACGGCGCCAGAGACCCATGCCTCCGACAGAAATAAGGTGTTTGATCGTTGGCAAGGATGTGACTCGGTTTCTACGCTTGGCCGTCGTACGTGTTCGATTAATGTTTCGGGTGGAGTGACCAAAACAGTGACCGCTGTTTATGGTGATGTGTCTCAAATTCTTAAGCCTGAGCCGAATAATTTAACGGTCAAAAGTCTGGTCGAGGGGGATTCTCCGAACAGGGGGGTGATGGTTAGACAACGTTTACCGATTATCAACGCCGCAGAAAGAGAAACGGATTTTTCGCTTTCAGGGGATCAAATCAGCGGGAGGCAAAGATTTGTTTTTTCGGTCCCTCGTCGTCATCCGGCCGACAAGGATGTATCATTTACTCATTGGGAGGGGTGTAGCCCTTCAGCGATTGAAGAACCCGAGCATTGCCTGATCGAATTTACGGGCGGGCAAACCAAAATAATAACAGCCCACTATGCCAATGTTAGCTTGTCTTGCAAAGGGCAAAGCGAGTCTGAGATTATAATAACCTACCGAGCTCCAGACAATACTTTTAGTTTGTTTCGCGAGGGCGGTCGGACGGACCAACATTTAACCGGCGCTCAAGCAGGCCAGAATACCCATACTGATAAAGCGCTTCAACCCGATAAGAAATATGAGTATCATTTGGCAAAAGACGGATCTTCCGGGGCGAAGAATATAATCGCTTCAGCTAGCTGTCGAACTTTGGCTGGGAGTGCTTCTGGGAGCAATAGTGGAGCAGCTGGCCCTGGCAATGGTGGAAATCTGCTGGGTATAAGGTTTAAATCCCCTTTGGAGCACACCTCTTTGATGGAACTGTTCAGCTATTTGGTTAGGTTATTGTTTTGGCTGGGCATAGCCGGCATGAGTCTAATTGTTATTATTGGAGGCTTCCAGATGATATTTTCGGGCGGAGATCCGGCCAAATTTGCCCGAGGGCAAAAGACGATCATGTATGGGGCTATTGGTTTGACCATAATCTTGCTTAGTTGGGCTATAGTTGCTATAATAAGAACGTCTTTAACACCAGGTTAATTAATTGATTTTTAAAATATGAAAAAGTTGCTTTTGGTTTTGAGTTCATTGGTTATGGTTGTCTCCATGATGGCCGTGCCTTCAACGGTTTTATCTACTGGCCCCGCAGGGAGAAGACCATATAATCCTGATATGGTTCAAGCCTGTGACATAAAAGTTGAATTTAATCTTTCGAATAAAAGAATCGGAAAGGGATGTTATGGACCAAGCTGTCATGATGTCGACCCAGGAACGGAGAATGACTGGGGTTTGGTCTGCTTGTTGGCCACAATTCATTATCTCACTAACTGGATCTTCTACATTATCATGACTGTTGTGATGGTGATGATTTTGGCCGGCGCTTTCATGTTTTTGACTTCTTCCGGCGATGCGGCCAAGACTTCAAAGGCAACGAAGACCATTACCTTTGCTATTGTCGGTATGGTTATTGCTTTGTTGGCTCGAGCTATTCCGGTGGCTGTCCGACATATTGTCGGACTATAGGTTCGGTGGGCGGGTGTAGCCGAATTGGCATAGGCGCAGGACTTAGGATCCTGTGGACTTAGTCCGTGAGAGTTCGAGTCTCTCCGCCCGCACCAGTAAGAATTTTGTAGGCGATTTCGGTTCGCCTCGCTCGGCGATTATTTTGTATGGGATTTTGGAGGCAAAAGCGAATTGGCGGCCTCGTTTGGGGGAAAGAAAAGTTTTTAATCATTATGGTATAATAGTAAAAGGTCGTGTTTAATTCATTAACTTAGTAATTATGCAACAACTTGACCCTAAAGCAGTTTGGTCGTTCTTTATTAGCCTCATATTGCGTTGGTTTTTAGCATTGATATTTTTGGGTGTTTGGTTGTCGGCGGTTTTCAGCGGAACCACTGATGGCGGCGATGAGTTTTCGTTTGGATTCTTGAAGTGGTTGTGGATTATGATCCCGGCCCTTCTTATCTTTTTCTGGATTTGGGCCAAACTTATTTACCGCTTCTATCGGTATGAACTTCGAGAGGATGGGTTCCGAAAAGAGCATGGAGTAATTTGGAAAAAATACGTCACGGTGCCGTACGATAGAATCCAGAACGTTGATATTCATCGCGGAGTGATTGATCGTATCTTAGGATTGTCTGACTTGAATATTCAAACCGCTGGTGCAAGCGCGCAAGTTTCTCGTCATGGAGCTTGGGGAGCTGGATCAGAAGGAAGGTTACCAGCCCTTTCTCGTGAGGTTGCTGAACAACTCCGAGATGAATTCGTGAAGCGTGCTCGGCAATCGCGAACCACAAATCAGGGTTTGTAATTGTGTTCTCTCTATTCCATAAAAGAATTTGCCGCCAAAGATGAAATCTTTTAAGATTTCACTAGCGGACTTTGCTCGCTAAAAAACTTGAAATTGTCATCGGTGCGGCGAAGCCACTCATTTTTGGTGGGGGCTTCCTCGCCGCCGCAGGCGGCGAAATGCGTTCGGACTACTTTAAGAATACTGCACCGCGAGAGCTCAAACAAGACCGCTTTTCTTGACGGTCTTTGTTTTGTCTTGCAAATAGGTTATAATGTATCCGGTTTGAATATTAAATTATGAGTAAAAGAATTTTTCTTTTCACAATAACTTTTATCCTGCTGGTTCCGATTCTGGCCCTGGGCAGTAGAGACAACCGGAGCATTCTGCCGGAGGGAGAATATACCGGCTGCACTCTGCGAGCTAGTTTTCGACTAGGGGAAGAGTCTTATCATCGAGGAGATGAAATTAGCAGCGATACTCATGAAGATTGGGGCATCATCTGTATGGTTGGGGCAGTTCATCATGTGGTGAATTGGGTGTTTTATCTGCTGGTGGTTATAGTTACGATAATGGTTCTTTATGGAGCCCTGACCTTTATGACTTCGGCTGGCGATCCGAGCAAAACCACCAGAGCCACTCGGATCATCACCTTTGCGGTGGTTGGAATGATTGTTGCCCTTTTGGCTCGAATTATCCCGGCGGCGGTCATTTTTATTACCGGGCTTAGTTGAGTAGAAAAACCCTCCCTTAACCGGGGGGTTTTGTTATTTCTTGACCTCGATTTTCTGCTTTTCTTGAGGCAGGCGGGGGACTTTGATGATCAAAATTCCGTCTTTGATTGAAGCCTTGATCCGGCCAGGATCAACGCTTTCATCTAAAGATATCTGACGAGAGAATGGTCCCCAATAGCATTCTTGGAGAAGATAGGTGCCATTATCTGACGACGGCTTTGGGCGGTGACCTTTGACAGAAAGCATATTATTTTTGAAAACGATCTCCAAGTTCTTGGTCTCAATGCCGGCAATGGCTGATTGGACTAGATAATAGTCCTTGTGTTCAATGACATCAATAACCAGCTTTCCTTCTGATTCCAGCCATTGTTTTTCTTTTTTTGGAGTTGTTTTCTTAATCATTTTCTTGATGTTTTATTTTTTTTAATCGGGTAAAGACAACCACTTCTAAGATGCCAATTCCTAAGGGAACGATCAGCAATAAAGCATAAATCAAATAGGGCTGATTGTCCATCCGGTCGCTTAAGCCAAAGATGGCCAAATTATAGACGGCATGAACGGCCGTGGCGGCGATTAGTCCCCACCAGAAGCACTTCTTGTTTTGGAATCTTTGTCGGGCAATAAAATATCCCCAAAGACCCGGGGCCAGGGCATGGATAAAAGTGGCCGTTAAAAATCTCAAAATACTAATACCGATTGCATCGGAAATAGTTCCGACCATTGGTCCGATCAACAGCAGAAGATTTTCAGCCGCGGCGAATCCTAGCCCGGCGGTGATCATATAAATCATGGCATCCACCGGCTCGTCAAATTCCGGAGAACGGAGAACTGTCCGACTTGCCCAATATTTAACTACTTCTTCGATTAAGGCTGACAGGATCAGTGATATGATGAAAATCAGCGGAATGAATGCGAGCACCGATTGAAAACCGATTGCCGGAACAACCATTAAAGCCCCTAAGAGAAAAACCTTGATCAACATCCAGCGAGGTTCAGGGTCGCGGTCTCTTTGTAAAAAAAACCAAAGCCAGATGAACGATGGCATTAGGGCAAAGATAAGCAAGAGAAAGAAGGACATATTAATCGGGCCAGGTTTCAATCATCAGGGAATCTTTTTTTTCGGCTAAAGGCAGCTTTTGATATATTTCTTCGGTGACAAATGGCATAAATGGGTGTAAGAGCTTCAAGGTGCTGGTCAGCACATAAAACAGATCATTTAGTGTTGTCATTCTGGTCCCTGGTTCATCTATTTTGGCTTTCGCCTGTTCTAAATACTGGTCGCAAAAATCATGCCAGAAAAAGTGATAGATGGTTTGAGCAGATTGATCAAAGCGATACCGATCCATTAGGCGATCAACGGTAGCGATCATTTGTTTTGTTTTAGAGACGATCTCTGATTCTTGATTGTTCTTGAGGCTGATTAAACCAGCTTCATGTTTTTCAGCCTGGCTGATGATGAACCGGGAAGCATTCCAGATCTTAGTCGTGAATTTCTGACCCATGGCGATGTCTTCTTCGCCGAATCTTATATCTTGGCGGCTTGAACCGGTTTGCCAAAGAAGGCCAAAGCGAGTGGCATCAGCTCCATACCGAGATATCAGGTCAAGCGGGTCCACGCCGGTGCCCAAAGATTTGCTCATTCTTTTTCCTTTTTTGTCCAATATAGTTGGATGGAAGTAGACCTCGGAGAAAGGTATCTTTTGTTTGAACTCTAGACCAGAAAAGATCATCCGTGCAACCCAGAGATTTATTATCTCGGTCGCGGTTGAAAGAAAATTCGTTGGATAGAATTTTTTTAGATCATCGGTCTCATCGGGCCAGCCCATGGTCGCTATTGGCCAGAGGGCCGAGCTGAACCAGGTATCAAGAACATCTTCTTCGTTTTCCAGCGGGATAGGATGCCCCCACCATATCTGTCTTGAAAGACACCAGTCCTGAACGTTGTCCAGCCAGCTCAAATAAACCTTTTTCCATCGACCGGGATGAAATTTTATCTGGCCGGACCGAACTGGTTCAGCGGCCATTTTAGCCAGATGTTCCATTTTTAAAAACCACTGTTCGGAAGGGACGGTTTCAACCTTTGTTCGGCATCTTTCACAGATCGGAACATCGTGTTCATAATCCTCGATCTTATCTATCAACTCTAGGGCGGAAAGATCGGCAACTATCTTTTTCCTCGCTTCGGCTAGAGTCAGCTGGCGATATGCTTCCGGAACCAGGTCATTTAACTTTCCTTCGGGAGAAATGACCGTCTTTAAGCCAAGCTGGTGACGCTCGCCAATCTCAGCGTCTATTGGATCGTGGGACGGAGTTAATTTTAAGGCACCGGTTCCAAATTCAGGATCGATCATTTCATCGGCAATAATCGGAATATGTTGATCGGTTAAAGGGAGGTTGACTTTTTGACCGATGAGCTCTTGATAGCGTCTATCTTTCGGGTTGACGGCTACGGCCAGGTCGCCGAACATTGTTTCGGGGCGGGTGGTGGCGATGGTCAGATGGCGATGGTCATTTAATGGGTACTTTATATACCAAAGATGAGTTTTCTCGGGTTGATGCTCCAGTTCCAGATCGGAAAGGGCGGTTCCGCAGCGGGGGCACCAGTTAACGATTCTTTCTTTGCGATAAATCCATCCTTTTTGATAATAATGATGGAAAGCTTTTTGAACGGCCTGACTATAATCTTGATCCAGGGTGAATCTGGTGCGGGACCAGTCGCAGGAGGCTCCGATCTTTTTCAGCTGCCCGGTGATTATTTCCTGATATTCCTCTTTCCACCGCCAGATCTCTCTGATGAATTCTTGTTTGCCCAGATCGAATCGGGTCAAATTCTTTTCTTTCCATAGCTTCTTTTCAATCACATTCTGGGTGGCGATTCCGGCGTGATCAAAACCCGGCAGCCAAAGAGTTCGATCGCCCATCATTCTTTGCCGACGAACAACGGCATCCTGAACGGCGGCATTAAGAGCGTGACCCATGTGCAGAGAGCCGGTTATATTCGGCGGGGGGATAACAACGGTGAAGGTTCTTTTTCTTTTACCGGGTAATTTGTCGGGATTGAAATAACCACCCTCTTCCCATTTTTGATATATTCTGGGTTCAGCTTCTCGGAAATTAAAACGTTTATCCATTATTTAGATTAAGATTAGCCTTAACTTCAATTGTATCAAATAATCGTGCTTTTTTTGAGTGGATGGCTCCAGTCAGAGCAATGATGGCGGCATTGTCAGTGCAAAGATCGGCCGGAGGAACAAAGAAAGAGCGCCCGATCCTTTTGACTTCTTTTTCTAAATTAAGCCGCAACCACCCATTGGCGGCCACCCCGCCCCCCAGGAGTATGGTTTGGGCCCTATGGTCTTGGGCGGCCTTTATGGTTTTGGCGACCAAAACATCAGTGATGGCCTCTTCGATTTCGGCGGCCATTTTCAACCGGTAGAAAGGAGAGTTTTTTAGTTGTTGTGGGTATCTTTGGTGGCGATAGAGAACGGCTGTTTTCAACCCCGAGAAGCTAAAGTTGTAGTCAGGGGACTGGATCATTGGTCGGGGAAGAGTTATTTGTTTTATTTGTTCCGGTACATGGGCTTGATCTGTTTGTCGCCACCGAGTGGCCAGTTCAGAGATAGCCGGTCCACCGGGATAGCCCAATTCCAGAACTCGAGCGGCCTTATCAAAACACTCACCAGCGGCATCATCCCGAGTCTGTCCGATTATCTCGTAAGAACCGGGACCGTTCATCAAGACCAGTTCGGTGTGGCCGCCGGAAACGACCAGGGCGACCATGGGCCATCTTTCTGGTTTAGGAAATGTCAGCCAGTTGGCCATGATATGGGCTTCAATGTGGTCAACTGGTATTATGGGCACGCCCCATATCTTGGATAGAGCGAGGGCCAAGTTGGTCCCAATCCAGAGGGCTGGCTCTAGTCCCGGGCCGACAGTAACGGCAATCAGGTCTAGATCCGGCCGGCCATACCGATGCAGAAAGAATTTTAGTTTTCGGCCGAGGTTTTTTTCTCGCCCCAGAACTTGTTTTATGATATTCTTTTCTTGTTTTGTTAACGGCCATCGATACTGGCTATGGACAGATTTGGATTCCTTTAAAGTCTTTTTCAACAGGGGAACCAAATTCCTCTGGTGCTCTCGACGAGCTAGATTGGGAACGATTCCGCCCCAGGGGCGGTGGACCTCGGTCTGTGAAGACACGATGTTGCTTAATGTTTCTATCTCAATGTCGGGAAAGCGGCCTTTCATCGTCAGAACAGACAAGGCGGTCTCATCGCATGAGGTTTCAATGCCAAGTATCTTCATTTTAGCTTGATTTTTATCGATGGCTTTGTAGAATATGAGTCATGGCCCCGTCGTCTAGTGGTCAGGACACCAGGTTTTCAACCTGGGAACGGGAGTTCGATTCTCCTCGGGGCTACGTTATCTTATCACTTAGCGAAGCAATCTGAAACCCCCGCCTGAAGGCGGGGGTTTCAAAAGTTTCAGTGATTCTGGCGCAGTAATGGATAGCTGTCGTTAATCCGCCATATTTGTTCAAAGTTCCATGTCGAAAAACTGAGTTGCTGTTTCATCTGAACGGTTGTCAGCCCGATAGCGCCAAAGTTGCTTCCGCTTCGGCCGGAGGTGTTTACATCATAGTAGCTGGAGCGCACGGGGTTGGTCCGATTTATTGGTAGTCCGCCAATGAATCCACGGGCGCCGGCTCCCCGCACTTGGCCGATAGAATAGGACCGATCTATCCATTGATTGGACTCTCCCACAAATCCTCCAATCATTTGGCCTGATTCAGAGCAGCCGATTACATTTCCCGTAGCGTAATTATCGCTTATTGTCCCGACCAGCGTCTTGGTCGATCCAATGAATCCGCCCAAGAAGCTGTGGCCCGCAATATTAACTTGCGAGTAGCTTTCTTGGATGACGACATCATACCAGCTTTTGCCGATTAATCCACCGATGTTTCTCTGCCCTGATATTTGTCCCCGGCTAGAGCATCGTTTAATCACGGCTAACTCAACTTGACCGAACATCCCGCCAACAGTAGAGTCGTTGCGGCCAGTTTGATTGGCGGTGATGATGATGTTGGTATGAGAATCGGTAACCTGGATCCGGCTTGCGCCGCCTATCAGGCCGCCGGCATGTTGGGGAGCGTTAGTGGCCGAGTGAGAAGTCACCAACTCTCCTTGGACCGTCACTCGCTCAATGACGACCGGCTCTTGACTGCTTTGGCCACTGACTCTTCCGGTTAAAAGCCCGGAGTAGAAACCAGAGGCAACGGCATAGGATTCTTTCAAGTTAAGGTTAATGATTCTTGCCGGATAACTTAACCAGTTGAATAACCCAGAATGACCGTCGGTCTGTTCTTGATGTATTCCCGTGATAGAGAATCCCTGACCGTCGAGCTGCCCGATAAAAGGAACATCGTCAACTAAGCCAATGGGTCGGAATCCTTGTCCGCCATTCCAATCTTCGGTTTCTTGGCAGTCAATGTCGTTGATTAACCGATAGAATGCTCCCAGGTGCTCTTCCATTAAAACAAGGTCGTGACAAGAAGAGAGCAGAAATGGGGATTCAGCCGAGCCGTCCTGGAAAACATCTTCTTGTTCTGGGAGATCAGTTTCTTCTTGTTCTGGGAGATCAGTTTCTTCTTGGCCGGGAAAGAACTGGTTTCTTTGTCCGGGCGTAGGAACTTGATGCTCGAAATCAGATGAATTATCGCGGGTATTGTAATAGCTTTCGTTTTCTTGGTTCCAGCGACGGCCCAAGCTCATTCCGGCAGGAGGATTATCGGGAAAAGGGCTTCCCAGATAATCACTGGCTGTACCATACCCGACCTTATCCACCAGAGTTCCATTTGGCGCATAAAGCAAGATGGTATTGTTGGCCGCGAAGTGATAGGTTTGTCCGGAATAGTATAAATCAGGTTCGGTTCCTCCTTGGTAATGAGGGGTCCCGTCGGCTTGCTTTTGCGGGCTGGCCACCAAGAAGTGGCTATGAGCCGGAATGATGCCCTTAAAGGCAGACGAACTGACTAAGGGGCTTTCCTTTCCACCGGAGGTCTTTTTACGTATTGACCATCGGTCCAGAGTGACGTCTTCGGAGCGGGGGTTGTAGAACTCAATAAATTCGTCGTGATTGGTTGCTCCGTGAAATTGAACTTCGCTGATCAGAATCGGCGGGATTTCTCGAACGGTGATGATCAGGCTGTCCTGGTTGGTGTGGCCAGCGGCATCAGCTACCTGCAAAGTAATAGCATGCTGTCCAGGCGAGAAATGGCCGGCTGGAATTTCCAGAGTGTGTTTAGACGAGACGTGGTTGTAAAGCCCGTCATTACTGGTGTCCCAGCGATAGGTCACAATGCCGACATTATCTCCAGACAGGCTGGCGTTCAAAACAACAACTTCGTTATAGTTGACTATTTGGTCTGGTCCGGCATTAGCCGTTGGTGCCTGAGTGTCGGTGTTCGCCGGAGTTGCGGTATTAACGGGGGTCCTGTTTACGACCACCGACTGGACGGGGGAGTTGGCTTCCTGATAACCACGGCTGTTTTCTTGCCGAGGAGTGCCATGGGGCAGCAAGCTGGTCTGCCACTCCAAATTATCTCTTCTTTCCATTGTTCTCTTGGTGCCGTTGTCTCCGGCCGTCCATTCTGGATTGGCCTGCGCCAGGTCAATTAATGAACATTTTTCATTGAAGAGATAAATGGCTTCGTCTCGATTCTTGACGGCGCCGGGATAGATCAAGTCAGGGCTGGCTTCGGGCACGTTCTCTTTGTTTGTTCTTACCAGAAGAAAATATCCTTGGGGCTCGATGGCCTTATCTTTCTCGAAAACAACCATCAAATTCTGATTTCGATTGAAGAGCTGCCAGCCAGCCAGCGATATCTTTTTATCGGAGATGTTTCTTAGTTCAATCCATTCATGGTTGGCGGATGTGGTTCGGCCCATCCAGGCTATTTCATTCAAAACAACGGGATGATGAGCCGGCGGCGACGAGGAGTTTATTTGGCAGAGAGCAGAGCTGGATTCGGGTTTTTTCTCTTGATTGTCTTCTGGCGCGGCAACCGCTGGTTTTGCAGCGACCGAGGGATTACCTTGCTCATTTTCGGCTTGCCATCTCATTATTTCGGTGCTGTACTTGGCGATTTGAGCCATTTCTTTACTAATCATCTGGCTTTCTGCCGACAATCCAGATAAGCTGGAAGTCACCTTTGACAGGTCGCCAATTAGGTTGGACAGATTTTGATCCAAAGCAGGTTCTATTTTTGGAGCAGATCCGTTCTCGACGATTTCACGAAGTTCTTTGACGGCGTCTTGAAGCTTTATGATCTCGTTCCGGTCTGAGGATTGGGGAGAAGGCGTCAGTCGGGCAGCCAAGCCTTTTGCTTTTTCCTGGCCCCATCCAATGATTCCACCGAACAATTTCTGCCAGAAGCTGGTTTTATTTTCAACTGAAATATTGGGAACTTGGGCCGGAAAAGAAACAGAAATTTTTGGTTGTTCAACCCAACGGAAAAGGCTATTTCTTTCATGGACCGGTCCGCTTATTCTAATGATAAACGGGGGAATTTCTTTTTGCCCAGTTTTTTGCCAAGCATGGACGTCCCAAACAGTGCGCGAGGTAACGGTCGGGGGAGAACTTGAATAAGGTGAGCGAAATTCAGCCACCACTCGTCCCCGATCTTTGCCGGCAGGATGGTAAACGATCGTGTATTGAATTTTAGGCCGGTGTTTTTCCCGGCGGTGATCTTCGTAGAATCCTCTTAAATCGCCACTGACTGCTCTCAAGCTGTTTTCTTTCATCCACTCGGTAATGATCCGCTTGGATTGATTGATGGTCAGCTGTTCAATTGATTCGATCAAAACAGCAATGGTATTACTGGATATTAAAGCATTGGCCAAGTGGGCCGTTCGCCACACAACCTCCTTGATTATCTGGACTGGAACTTCGGTCATCCAGTAAGTGACGGCTTCGGAGTTGATGCACCGGGTAACGGTGGCCATGGCGGCTGTCTCATTGATTCGCTCGAACTGGTTTCGGACAAAGATATCCTGGAGGGAGTATCTGAGGGCCTCTTGTATGTTTTCGAGATGTCGGACGGTCTCTGTTCGCGACAGGTTGACCGAAACCGCGGCTTGAGTGCTTAAGGCGGCGAAAAGAATCAAGATTACAGCCAAAACACGGCTTATTATTTTTATTTTAAACATAAGCTGGTTATCTAATTTTGGCTTCGGCCAATAACTCTAGAATTTGTTTTTGGCACTCGAGGCGGTGGTCTTCAGAAAAAACCAGAGAGGCGTCAAGCAGATAAGAGTTGTTCAGCGGGGCGGTGATATCGGCAAAATAATGTCCATTCTGGGCGACAGAAGAACGCAGAATGCCGCGGGTTGAGGAGACGGTGATCACTCTTTTCTTCCCAATTCCACTGAGAATCTCTGATCCGAGATCGGCAATAGTTTCTTCCGCCAGCTGGTGCCTTAAAGGAGCATAGGCAAATCCAAAATCAATGGAGCACCCTTCTCTTATTATCTGATTCTGGTCCCAAGAGCTTCCCTCGGTCAGCGCCCTGACGGATACATTTTCTGAAGATACTTTATCCGACAATATCTCCACCGACCAGTTCGGGGGAAAGACCATTTCAAAGCTTGTCAGTTGGTGGCTTACTCGAGTGCCCGTTTTATCTTTCTCCAGCCGATACTCTTCAGCTTGACTCCAGGCCATCGGCTCCACCAACAGGTCATGATGAGATAAAGATGGGTTTTCGGGTTTTTGGCGGTAAGCTAGAAATATTCCCGTCAAGCCAAGCAAAAACAGCCCGCTAATGATAGCGAGTTCGATCTTTTGTTTTTTATTCATGATGAACAATAAATTTGAGGACAGCTTGCTCTCCGCTAGATCTCCTTAAACCCTATCCCTAAATCCTCCTTGTTTGTTCCTCCCTAATAAATTCATTATCGCAATTATATAATTTTATACAAGGATAGTTTTCCCCATTTAGTTTCCCAAAAAACTTGGTTATAATATGAAGCATGTTGAATGATTTTTTTGAAGCGGCTTTTCAAGAAGCCGAAAAGGCAGTTGAGCGGCAATCAGGCGGCCCCTTCGGGGCAGTGGTTGTTTGCCGGGACCAAATTGTTGGACGGGGCTACAATAGCGTCTTGATTGATAATGATCCAACGGCTCACGCTGAAATCAAAGCCATTCGCGAAGCGGCTGCCAAGATGAGCAGTCCCCATCTCTCGGATTGTTTTTTGGTAACCACTTCCGAGCCATGTCCAATGTGCTTAATGGCTGTTCACTGGGCCAATCTTCAGAAGGTTTATTATGCGGCTCCCAGATCTTTGGCGGCTCGCTCCGGTTTTCGAGACGAGAAGCTTTATCATCTGATAGAGGGAAGCGGCGTAGAGTTGGTGGCTGTTAATGACTTTAAAAAAAGGGCCGAAGAGCTTTTCACTGTTTGGCAAAAGCAGGGAGGCCAGCTTTATTAATGATCAAAGATCTAACATTAAAGTGGTGGCAGGCCGGAATTTACGAAATCAGCCTTTTTTCTCTGGGGCTGATGGTTGGGGTGCGCTGGTTTGATTTCTGGGAATCCTACCAGCCGTTGTTTTTTATTCTTTTCTTCTTTTCCGGAGCATATATCTTCTGGATCTGGCTGAAGCCGGCCAGGTCTTGACAGAGGGGCTTCTCCGTTTATAATATTTTTGATAAAGGTCGTCCAAATTAATGAATTTAATCAACCATGAGGAATAAAAAATCTAATCAAGAGAGTCGATCTCTTGACCCTTATCGTCCTCAAGGCAATTTGCTCTCCCTGCGCGAGGCGATGAATCGTTTGTTTGATGAGAGCATCTGGGATCCTTTTGACCAATTTGATTCTTTTCGGCCTTCAGCTCACCGAGTAGCCGGTTTCCCCCGGGTTGACATCAGCGAAGATGATCAGCTGATCACCGTTAAAGCCGACGTTCCCGGCATTGATCCAGATTTGATTGATATCGAGGTCGATGGAGACGCCCTGTTTATTAGCGGCCGAAGCGAAAGTCAGGCCGAGGAGAAAGGGAAAGAGTTTTACCGGGTAGAAAGAGAGTCGGGCCAGTTCCAAAGAGTGATTTATCTGCCGGCCCGGGTCGAGGCCGATAAGGCCACGGCCGAGATCAAGAATGGTGTCTTGACCATCAGCTTGTTCAAGGCCGAGGGGCCAAAGAAAAAAAAGATCCAGATCAAGAAATAAGATAAAACGGACCGTGGTAAGTCACGGCCCGTTTTTTGTTTATGTTATACTTGAGTCGTATGATGGTTGCCGTGGTGACATTTCTTTTAGGGCTGGGTCTTTTTTTATCCGGCATTTTCCTTTTTGCTCGTTACGCAGAAAGGATCTTGGGTGCTGATGTCAAAAGATGGCTCAAAAGGGCCGAGGGGCGCAAGTGGTTCTATTTCTTATTGGGAGCTTCGGTGACAGCGGTGATTCAAAGCAGTTCGGCGGCTTCATCGATCGTGGTGGGGCTGGTCGGCGGAGGGATAGTCTCCGTCTTTTCCGGTATTCTGCTGCTGCTTGGGGCCAGCATTGGCAGCACTATCACCGCTCAGTTGATCGCTTTTCCAGTTATGGAATATGGCCCCTTGTTGGTGGCCATCGGGCTGATCTGGTGGACCTTTGGTTTAAGGGGTAAATATATTCAGATGGTCGGAGTGGCCGGATTCAGTTTGGGATTATTGTTTATTGGTCTTTCTTTGATGACCAGTGCCTTTATTGGTCTTGACCAGGATGGATGGCTGTTCACGCAGATCAACTACTTCGCGGCTATGCCCTGGTATATGTTTTTGGTGGGGGCAGCCGCGACCATTATCTTTCAATCTTCCTCGGTTACAGTGGGCATGGTCATGGCCATGGTCATGAGCGGTTTCCTGGCGCCGATGGCTGCTGTTCCTTTTGTCATCGGAGCGGCTACCGGCACCAACATTACAGTGAACTTAGCTTCTTTGATCACTTCTCGGGTGGGCAAAATAGTGGCGCGCGGCTTCTTTGTCTTTCGACTGATGACTGCCCTGCTGGCGATGATCTTTTTGACCCAGTTTTCTTTTCTGGTCGGCCTGATCACTGCTGACTTGGCCAGTGCTCGCTTTGTCGCCAATGCCTTTACCTTATTTAGTGTTTTGACGGCCATCCCGGGTTTTTTACTGGTCAAACAAATTGCCCAAGCAGGTGCTTATCTTTCTCCGTCGGGCGAGGTTTCTTTAGGCAGCTTGACGGCGAAGATAAGGAAGAAGATGGACGGCCGTCTTGGCAAAAAGAATTAGTTGGGCTATAATCTAGGCAGTCGAGTCGACAACTCAATTAAGATTAAATCAATTTAAGTTATGAACAATCCGCAGATAGTTTCATTCCAAGAAGTTTTTACGGCTTCAATGATAGACCTCTGGAATGGATTTGTGAGAATCATTCCTGATATCATCGGGGCGATTGTTATCCTGGCCATCGGTTTGATATTGGCCGTGCTTTTGTCTCGCTTAACCCGATGGGTCATTAGTTACATCAAGATAGATCATCTTTTTGATAAGACCAAGATCACCGAGAAGTTTGAAGAGGTTGGGTTTCGTTTCATTCCCTCCGAGATCCTTGCCTGGACTGTTAAATGGTTTGTTATCATTGCCACCTTTATGGCCGCGGCTGACATTCTCAAACTAAAAGAAGTGACCGGCTTCTTGAGGGAGATCGTTCTTTATATTCCCAATGTCATTATCGCCATTTTGATCCTGGTCATCGGTTTAATCATTGGCGATCTGGTTAAGCAGTTTGTCCAGAAGTCGCTTCAGGCCTCTCGACTGGCCAAAGTCAAGGTTGTCAGCTTAAGCCGCTTGGCCAAATATGCCGTGGTTATCTTTGCTGTTATGGCTGCTCTGATTCAGCTCGATATTGCTTCAGTCTTGGTTCAGATCCTTTTTGCCGGTATTGTCATTGCGGCCGCCCTGGCCTTTGGGTTAGGTGGCAAGGATCAGGCCAAGAAATGGCTGGAAGGTATTTTTAGCGGCAACTAATTGATTTTTTGAGGGGTTTTGCTTCTTTAAACAAACCCTTCTCAAGAGAATATGAGCAAAAAAATAGTCATTCTAATTGGTTTACTCTTGGTTATGTTGATTGTTGGATTTATCTGGGCCAATCAACGGCGCCTTGAGAGAGTGGAAAAGCCGCTGGAACAAGATTCAGATCAGATTGAGGGGCCGATCCAGGTGAGTGAGCGAGATGCCCTGATTAAGGGTTATTTAACTGATTTCTACGGCCAGACCAACTTTGGCGGCCGGGTCTACTGCGATCACGAGTTTTGGGGCAGCGATCAGCAGCCGGATCGGATTTATTATTATTTGTGGGCCCTTTGTCAGGAGTACTACCTGGATGAGGCCGGCAACCTTCAGAAAGGCCTGGTTTACAGCGGACCAGTTGTTTTGACCGCGGTCATGGACCGGGGGCGGCTGACGATTGTTGAACATCGTTCATTTGAGGACGACCGCGATGCGGCTAAAGCCGCTTTTCCGGAGATATATCATCATCGTCTCGAGGCCAGTGCCGATCGCCAAGAGCGGCTGGAAAGATCAGTTCAAAGGGCGGCCGAAAAAGAGCTCCTGCCTGGAATGGGCAAGTAAGCTTCCACCCTGTCAGGGGTTGTCTTTTGATTTTTCTTTGCTATAATTTTTAGTTGAAGAGTAATTAACTATAGGCAAAATGGTAAAAAGATCTAAATATTTATGGGCGATATTAATTGTCGGCTTTTCGTTTTTTGTTTCTTGGGGCCTGATCGAGCTGTCGCCGAAAATAATGGCTACGTCTCAGCCGCCCGCCGGGCATTGCCAGGTGACCGTCAGTAAAACCAGCGTTACCGTCGGAGAAGAGTTCACGGTGACAGTTGTGTCAAGTGATCCGACCGGAGTGGCTTGGGCCTATTATTATGATGGAGCAGATGAGAGGTGGTCTCCTTGGTCGGCTTGCGGTCGAGTTGACTCCTGTACGAGGACTTGGAGAGCGGCTTTAAGAAGTCCCGGGACGTACGAATATAAGGGTGGCTTCTATAATAATCGCAGTGCCTGGCGCGAATGTGGGCCGGTTCTGGTGACGGCGACCGGACGCGTCGCCGAGAAGCCAAAACCATCGGATAAATCTAAATGCACTCTCGAGGTTGATAAAAAGGTTGTCGGCGAAGGGGAAAGATTCAACTTGACGATCAGCATCGAAGATTCAGCCGGGATAAATTATGCTTATTACCATGATGTTAGGTGGTCAACCCATCATCCTTGTGGCAACGCCGCCACTTGCGTCAAGAGTTTCCCCCTTAGCAAGAACACTGTCGGCACATATGAATTTGCCGGCGCCTACTATGACTCCCAAGGGGCTTTGAAGCACTGTCCCAAGGTGTCCGTGTCCGTTGTTAAAGATCCGGGCCAGGCAACTCCTCCGAACGGCTGCCCCGCCTCAACTCCCGATCCCAGTTGTCCCGTTCCAACAGCGGGAGATCTTCTAAGCTGTTCCGGCGAGACCCATAATAGCATTACCGTGCACTACGGTTCAGGCCAGGCAATGCTTGAAACGACAATGGAGGTTCACCTTTATCGGAATGGAGTTTTTGTGATGAACCTTGGTACTGGACGAATTCGAGGATCGAAAGAGGATCAAGGTCTCGAGCCGCAGCAAGAATATCTTTATTCTTTGGTCTGTCCAGGGTGTGGGCGGGATGAGGCTAGTCGAACGATTGCTTCAAAGGTCTGCTTTACCAGCCCTGCTCCGGGTGACCAGCCCCCATCAGTTGGCGCAACGATCAAACTGCCCCAGTGTCCATTCCAAGACAATACAGCCAGCATCTGGGCCAAGCATGCTCGATGTAGTTGGGATGCCAAGCATCGCCAAAGATTGTCTGGTTGGCGCTTTGCCCAGACCGGGCAGTATGAGCATTGCCGCTGGTATTGGCCGTTCTCCGTTAGTCATAGTCACAGCACTCCGGCCGTTCAGTCTCTTTGGCTGCCGCTAGTCGGGGCCTCGGCTTTTCATCTCTGCGCCGACTCATCGGCTAACTTGAGCAATGTTCCGGGTTGCCCTTTCAGCGACGGTGGACAAGGGACGGTTTGGGTTAAGCCAGAGATGCCCGGAGCCAACATTGTCCCCTGGGATGCGGCCAAGTGCCAAATGGGTCGGGACTGCGAGGTAACCAGGGGATTTAATATTGGAGGCGGGAGCGTTGGGCTGACCATTAAAACTTTTGCCAACGATCCCGGCCGAGCCTGGGGTGCGATCGTCGCGAGAACGGGATCAGGCTTAATGATAGAGCTTGATCTGCCGATCCTTGGAAAGATTAGCCGGGAGCTTAAAATTGGATTAGAATTTCCAGTCGATGTTCATGTTTGTGTGGTTGGGGGAACATGGGTCCCGCCAAGGGTAACTTCTCAGCCGAAGGTTGAGACATTAGGGGTGAAGCAGTCTCCGGGTAGTTTGCCCAGTATGTGGGGCCGCTTGGTTGATATGGGAGGCTCGTTCGGCGGCCTTGTTTATTTCGAGTATGGGCTGACTCCGCAGTATGAACTCGGGACAACCGAACAAAAACCAACTCAATCTTTGGGTGAATTTCATTCAGGAATTCCCGGACTGACTCAAGCCAATTTGGCCGAACATAGTGGTCGAACCTACCACTATCGAGCGGTGGCAGTCAATCAGTTGGGGCGCGTTCAGGGAGAAGGGAGAAGCTTTGTTGTTGGCGGCCCCGCAACCTATACTGAACAGCCGGTGGCCGACCCGTCGGTTGGCGTTACTAGATCAGAATGCACAATGAGGGCTAGCAAAAGTTCGGTCGGAATGGGTGAAAATTTCACACTGACCATCGAGGCTCAAGATCCAGCTGGAGTATCCACCATTCATTATCGAGATGCTCAGCAAAACTGGGCTCCTCACCAAGGATGCAACAACGCCAAGCAGTGCACGAAGACCTTTTCTTTGAGCCGAACTGCGGCGGGGGTGTATGAATTCAGGAGCGGTTTCTTCAATGCTCAAAATCAGTGGCGGGACTGTGCTTCAGTCAGGGTGGCGGTTTCGGCGACCCCGACAGTAACGCCTGTTCCGGCTCCGACCCCGACCCCAACCCCGCCCCCAACAACTGGCGTTATGCCAGGAACTCAAGTCAGGCTGCCAGCCTGTCCTTTTTCGGACGCGGCCAGTATCTGGGTGAAGAATGCTCATTGTGATTGGGGCAAGAGAGTTTCTGCTTTACGATCCGGTCAATCAAGTTGTGGTTTAGCCGGGGTTTATCAAACAAGAGTTGGCCAGGATGGGAATCGAAGACCGATAAGTTCTTATTGGGCTCCACTTTTTGGAGCCAGTCAGCTTGATATGTGTACAACGGCCGATCAGAATATCAGCAATCTGGCTGCTTGTCCTTTCGGCGATGGGGGAACGGGCGCGGTCTGGGTCAAGCCGGCCATACCAGTATTGACTATCTGGACCAGCTTCCGCTGTCAAGTTGGGCAGCCTTGTTCTCGGAGCATCAAAATTACCGATTTGGCGAAATTATTGATACAGGAGTCAGTGGGCGCAAGTTTGCGGCAGGCAGTTCAGCAGATCGCGAGTCAACTCTTGCAAGGTCAGAATTTCAATTTAGAGATTGATTTAAGTAAAGTTGTTTCGGGAGAGATACCGGTTGAGTTCCGCCTCAACACTTCTTCTCAAGAGCCAGGTCGATCTCATGGCCGAATATTTGTTGACTCGGATCAAGAGCTTGAACTTTGTGCGGCTCAGGGCCTGTGCGTTAAAATTCCACTTGAGTTCAATTTTGTCATGCCCCTTGATTACTGTGTTGTTGGGGTGCCGACAACCTCTACTCCAGCCCCAACCCCAGCCCCAGCCCCGGCTCCGGCTCCGACCCCAGCCCCGACTCCAGTAAGCGGTCTGCCGGGCAGCCGGCTTAGCCTTCCAAAGTGTTCTTTCTCGGATGCGGCCGGGATATGGGCCAAGCATGCTCAGTGTGGTTGGAACAATAGGGCTTCGACCGATCGGGGAGGTTCGGCCAGCTGTGGATTGATGGGGATTAATTACTTGGAGAGCAGTCCCAGCCGCAACCAAATGCCAGTTATCTCTTCATACTGGAGGCCGCTATTTGGCGCCAGTGCATTTGATCTGTGCGTTATGACTGATCAAAACGTGCCCAATCTAACGAACTGCCCGTTTAATGAGGGAGGGTCTGGGTCGGTTTGGGTCAAGCCTTACATTCCGATCTTGAATGCCTGGACGAGTTTCCGCTGCCAGTTAGGCCGAAGTTGCTCCAAAGAACTCAATCTGGAACAGTTTGCCAGCTTGTTGGTTGGCCAGACGGGTATGAATCTTGAACAGATCATCAACCGCATAAAACAGGAAGTTTTAGATGGACAGGATTTCGACTTGAAAGTCAATCTCGAGGACATAGATATTATCTTTAAACTATCAACTTCTTCTGGCGAAACAGGAAGAGCCAATGGGCGAGTAGGGATAGAGACAGATTATGAAGTGGAAATTTGTGTGGCCGAAAATGTCTGCGTCAAACTCCCGCTGAAGTTTGATTTAGTGATGCCCCTGAACTATTGCGTGGTCGGGGCTTCATCTTGATCAGAGAAAAAGGCGCCCCTCAAGGCGCCTTTTTGTTTAGCGATTATTTTTTATCGCCTTCTGGCTTCTTGGCCATTTCATGCGAGCTTTTTTCGCAGCTTTCTGCTTATTAGCTCACTCAATCTTGCTTTTAGCAATCGACCGTTGCTGAATGTATTCTATTCTTGTTTTCGGGGGCTGTCAATGATCTTTTTTTGAGATACAATGTGTGTATGTCTTCTTTATCAGTTGGCCTAGTTGGTTTGCCCAATACCGGCAAGTCAACTCTTTTTCAAGCCATTACTAAAAAGCAAGTTGATCGAGCCAACTATCCTTTTTGCACCATCGAGCCGAATCTAGGGGTGGTGGCTGTTCCCGACGAACGGCTGACGGCTCTGGCTGGCATCTTTCCTCGCGAAAAGAAGATCTCGGCCACGGTTGAATTTGTAGACATTGCCGGCTTGATCAAAGGGGCCAGCCAGGGAGAGGGGCTGGGCAACAAATTTCTTTCCCATATCCGACAAGTTGATGCCTTGATCTATGTTTTAAGAGGATTTCAGAAAGAGTCAGTTATCAACATCCAGAAAGCGATAGACCCCTGGGCCGAAAAGGAGATTCTCGATGCCGAGCTGGCCTTAAAAGACCTTGAAACGATCGAGAGCAGAATTGAATCGTTGACGAAAGAGATCAAATCCAAGCTGCCGGAGGCGGTTAAAGAAAGCGAAACTCTTGACCGATTCGGCCAATGGCTCAAAGAGGGGAAGATGCTGGTCGAGATCTCGCGGACTGAATTTGATCAAGAAGTAGTTGCTCGTTATCAGTTTTTGACAGCCAAACCAAGGCTGTTTTTGATTAATGCTGCGGAGAGTGAGGTGGCCGAAGAAACAAAAAAAAGGTTCCAGGGAAAATCATGGCTGATTCTAGACGTACTGACCGAATTAGAGGCGGCCGATCTGACCGACAACGAAAGAAAAGAGATGGGGCTGGCTGACGGTCTTGGTCAACTGATCCAGGCCTCTTATAGTCTGCTCAACTTGATCACCTTCTTTACGGTTGGACGGAACGAGGTCAGGGCCTGGACTTTGCCTCGGGGCAGAACAGCGGCTCAAGCCGGGGGTGTTATCCATACTGATTTTCAGCAGAAGTTTATTCGAGCGGAAGTAGTTAACTGGTCAGACCTGGTCTCAAGCGGTGGCTATGTTTCAGCCCGACAAAAGGGACTGGTCCGAACCGAAGGCCGGGATTACCTGGTTCAAGACGGAGATGTTATTGAGATCAAGGCCGGGGCTTGATTTGAGCTCCCAAAAGGATTATAGTTTAAGTTATTATGAAGCGAACAATAACAAATCTAATAACTGCTTTTGCCGGAGAGAGCCTGGCGCGGAATAGGTATGAATTTTTTGCCAAAACAGCAAAAAAAGAAGGATATCAGCAGATTGCGGAAATATTTACCGTGACGGCCGAGAACGAAAAAGAACACGCGGAAACTCTCTGGACGTTGATTAACGAGCTCAATCCTGAAAAAGCCGGGCAGCTTTCATTTTCATTAGCGGCCCCCTTGATTTGGGCAACGACCGAAGAGAACATTCGTTCCGCTATTGCTGGAGAGGGGTATGAATATCAAAAAATGTATCCGGAATTTGCCCAGATAGCTGAAGAAGAAAATTGGCCGGAAGTGGCTGGCCGTCTTCGAGCCATTGCTTTGGCCGAGAAACATCATCAAGAGCGTTATCAAAAAATTCTTGATCAGATAACCGCCGGCACCATCTTCAAGAAAGACCGAGAGGTGGAATGGGTCTGTCGAGAGTGCGGTTATGTCCATCAGGGCTATGAACCTCCGCCGAGATGCCCATCTTGTCATCATGATCGAGAATATTTCCAAGTTAAATGTGAACAATACTAACATGGCGAAAAAGAACCAAATCTATCAGTGTCGTATTTGCGGCAGTGTTGTTCAGGTTTTGAATGGAGGGTATGGGCAGTTGGTTTGCTGTGGGCAGCCAATGGAGCTTTTAGTCAATGATGCAGCTGGTTCGGCGGAGGGACACACCTTTGAGGAAGAAAACAATTAATTCTTAAATTATGAATATTTTAAAGGGATCTTCAGATTGGCGCCTGAAACTAGATTCTTTGCTGGGGGTGGCGACTATCTTTTTGATGGTGGCTACGGTGGTGGCGGTCGTCGAGTTCTTTAATCGACTCAAAGAGAATCAGTATATCGGGGTGGCCCCGCCGGCTCAACACGAGATCATGGTTAGCGGAAGGGCCGAGAGATTTGTTTCACCTGATTTGGCCCAAGTCAATTTAGGGGTTAGCAGCGAGGCGAAAACGGTTGAGCAGGCAATGGGCGATAATACCAGGAAGATGAATGCCGTAATCTCATTCTTAAAGCAGGAAATAGGGCTGTCGGAAAAGGATATCAAGACAACTCAATTCAGCCTGAGCCCCCGTTATGAATGGCGCGAGCTTGGAAGATGGAATGAAGGAGAGAGAGTTTTGGTGGGTTATGAAGTGAGTCAAGTTTTAGAGGTCAAGATCAGAAACTTTGAGTTAATCGGAGAAATTATCCAGGGTGCAGCCGAAAAAGGAGCCAATCAGGTCGGCCACTTGAGTTTTTCAGTTGAGAATCAGGAAAGCATCCGGGCGGAGGTGCGGGCCGAAGCAATTACTCAAGCCAAAGACAAGGCCAAGATTTTAGCTGATCAGCTTGGGATCAGACTGAAGCGCCTAACCAATTTTAGCGAGGATAGTCCGGTGGTTTCTTGGGCGCGCGACATGGCGGCTGGCTACCTAAAAGCACCGCAGTCAACCGCTCCTTCGATTGAGCCGGGCGAAAACAAGATCGAGGTTAACGTTAGCATAACTTACGAGATCAATTGATCGGAAGGATGTGAACGCTAGGGTAATTATTTTGATCATCGGATTGATTCTTGTTTTTTCATCTATTGCGGTGGTTTTGTTGTTAGGGCCCGACCTGTTTGCAAAAAGCGAACCAGTGAGCGGAGTAGGTCTAGTGGTCAAGATATCGGCGGGGGACGGGTTTTGGGGCATTCTGTCGGAAGATGGTGGCAATTATCGCCCGATCAATCTTGACCCAGAGTTCACTCGGGACGGGATATTGGTTGAATTTCAAGGGATGACGGTGATCCGGCCGAGAGATGGGATCAATTGGGGACAGGCCGTTACCATTACGCATATGAAAGAGTGGTTGATTGAAGAAGAAGTTGAGTTGACGGATTAACCCCGGTCTTAGAGTGGGTTTGCTTGAACTTATATTGTCTGATGCTAGAATGACCATTGGGTCGATAGCCTAATGATTAATTTTTTGTTTTACGATGTCTAAAAACATTGTTGTTGCGATCGTTGTTTTGATTGTTTTGATCGCTCTGATTTTGCTTTTTACCGGAGACCGAAAGGAGTTGACTAGGGTTGAGCCCGCTCCGCTCGCTCCCGATAATGAGCCGGAGATCATCAGCGCCACCGGTGTTGTCGCCCGCATTGATCTGGCCGGGGGTTTTTTCGGTATCTTGGGAGATGATGGGATTGAGTACTACCCAATCAACCTGAGCGAAGATTTCCAAAGTGATGGCCTCGCTGTCCAGTTTCGGGGGCGGAAGGTTGAAGGTTTTATCGGGATCCACATGTGGGGCCTGCCCATTGAGATTATAGAGGTAACCCCGATGGCTGGAGTTGAGAATGAGCCGGAGGCGGAAGTTGTTGAGTAATATTTCGATTTTCAAAAGCGCCTTCTTAATCGGGAGGTGTTTTTGTTTCAACAGCTATTACATGTTAGAATGATTTAGTGGTCATAATTAATACTTATTACCATGTCTAAAAATATGGTTATCGTTGTTTTGGCTTTGGTTGTTTTGGGCGCCCTGATCTTTATTTTCCGAGGAGATTTTCGGCCAATAGATCAAGATCAGCCGTTTGTTCCAAACGACAACGAAGTTAGCCTTGATGTCTATTTTGTTAATCGAGAAATGATGGCTGAAGGAACGGCCGCTTATGAGGAGATGGTCCAGCCGGTTTCCCGGACGGTTTTATTTAACGAATGGGGGGCGGAAAAGGCTCTGCGGCTTCTTCTCGCCGGACCCATTCTGGCCGAATCAGACACTTTTGATACCTCCATTCCAGCGGGGACGAGATTGAACAGTCTCAGGGTAGAAGAGGGAACGGCTTATGCTGACTTCAGCCAAGAGCTTGGTCAAGTAGCTGGTTCAGCAACGGTTATTCCCTTGCGGGAACAGATTAATCGCACCCTGAAACAGTTTCCAGGAATACTTGAAGTGATCATTACAGTTCAGGGCGAGTCTTCCGAAGAAATGCTTCAGCCTTAATCTGGCGGGCAGCTGTTCTTCGGGCCAGGTTTTTTGTTTGCTTTTTCGAAGGAAAAATGGAATAATCGAGTTATCATGGAGTGGGATAAATTCAGTGAAAAGGTATTGTTAAAATTACTGCCTTTGTTCTTAATCATTAAGTCGGTCAAGATCATCTGGGGCGACCTGCGTGATCGAATGGGCCGGTCATCTTGATAAATGTTTCCAGAAGATGTCCTTTTTATAATATTGCGGGCCATAGTGGTGTTTCTGGCCCTTCTTTGTGGTTTAAAACTAGTTGATCTGTTTATTCTCCGAAACCTGCTTTTATTGAAAGGCCGGTTTCGTCACACATTCTTTTATTCTTTGATTCGAGCGTTAAAGATACGCTGGTTGTTTTTAAGCGTCTCGTTGGCGACTTATTTTTCTTTGAGTGGTCTGCAAGCGAGACGAGAGATATCATTGATTTTCTTTGTTGTTTTTGTTGTTTATCTGGCCTGGTTGCTGCATCGATCGATCACCTACCAAATGGATTCTTTGATCGCTGATCGAAAAGAAAAAAGAAGAAGCGTTACCTCTTTCAAGCTTTTTAGTAAAATTGCCGACGTCTTAATTTGGATCGGGGCGATTTTGGTTATCGCTTGGAAACTGGAATATAATCTGACCGTCATCTTGGCCGGCTTGGGGGTGGGCGGCATTCTTTTCGCGGTGGCTTCCCAGCAGATATTATTGGAGTTGTTTTCCTCTTTTGCCCTTTATTCCGATCGCGCCCTGGAAGAGGGGGACTTTATCGTCGTTGGCGATTCCAGGGGAGGGCCCGGCTTGACCCGGGGCCGGGTTGAAAGAATCGGCCTTCGCTTTACTTGTTTGAGAGCTCCAAACGGCGAGAGTATCTTGGTGCCCAATCAAGAACTGGCTAGAAAAATAATCTACAATTACAGCAAAAAGAAAGGGACCAAGATGTCTTTGATCTTTGGGGTCAGCTATCAAACTGAAGCGGATAAATTAAAGCAACTGGATAGGATTGTGGGTGATATTTTAGAACAAAAGGAGATGGTGACCCGCGGACAGTTAACCTTTCAGCAGTTCGGCGCCGATGGAATGATTTTTGAGATCCTTTATGATCTGGAAACAAGTGATTATGATCAAATGAAGAGAATTCATCAAGATATAAGTTTGCGCTTGAAGGAACAATTGGATCAGGCGGATATTAAGATTGTTGGCAGTCAATGTTTGGTCTAAGTCGCTATTATCGATTGATCCAGGGAGCAGTTTTGGTTGCCTTGGGCATTTTAATCTTGGCCAACCCGAAGGTGATTTTGGTCACCTTGGCTTTTATTGTCGCCACCGTCCTGATTGTGATTGGGGCGGTTAATATCTACCGGGGTTGGCGGTCGAGCCGGCTTTAACTGGATTTTTCTTGTGTTAAAATGACTAAGTTATGAAAATTTTTGCCAAGACGTTATTGATCAGCGGCCTGTTTTTTATTTGGACTGCCTCTGTTTCGGCCGAGGCGACGACTTTTTTTATTGATAGTCGCCATGACCGTTTTGCCCGGGAAGAGATCAGCGCCGTTTTGCTGGAGAAGAGCGATCGAGGAGTGTTTTATGTTGAACAAACATGGTGGAACGGGCTTGATGATGGCGGCCGGGAAAAAGGGCGAGATTTTCTAAAAATATTATCTTATGAACTTGATAAGAACATTTTTCCTATCTTAAGCAGCACTTATCACTGGGATGGGGACACATCAGTTCCAGGGCAGGAGATCTATATTTTGATTCATCCAATGAGAGGCGGTGCGGGGGGCTACTTTCGACCCATTGATCAGCAGGATCGGCTTCAGAATCCGCTTTCCAATGGCAGACAGATGGTTTATCTCAACAGCGATCATTTGCACGACTACTACATTCGGAGCATACTGGCCCATGAACTGACCCACCTGATCACTTATCACCGGAAGGAAAAGAGGCATCAGGTGACGGAAGAGGTTTGGCTTAATGAGGCCAGGGCTGAATATGCCCCGACCCTTATGAACTATGACCGAATCTACGAAGGAAGCAATCTTCAGCGGCGGGCCAAGACATTTTTAGAGCATCCGGACAACTCCCTGGTTGGCTGGGAAGGAAGGATCGGCGATTATGGCGCCTTGAATCTTTTTGTTCAATATTTGGTTGATCATTATGGGGTGGAAATATTAGTCGATTCTCTTCACTCTCCAAAGATCGGCATTGCCTCGATCAACGAGGCTTTGATTAAAAACGGCTATCAGGAGGATTTTGCCCGGATATATACGAATTGGACTATTGCTGTTCTGGTCAACAACTGCTCTTTGGGGCAGCATTATTGCTATCGCAGCAAGAACCTGGAAGACATCAGGATTATCCCTCGAACTAATTTTTTGCCTTTGAATAGAGGGACTACTTTGGCCGCGACTGATCAACTGCAGAACTGGGGAGCCCAGTGGCTTCGCTTCATTGGCGGGGACGGAGATTTAAGGATTAGGTTTTTTGGCCAATCAGAAACTCTTTTTCGAGTGCCCTATGTTTTGATCGATCGTCAGGGGAAAACCCGAATTGGTTTTTTTAACCTGAATGAGTATCAAAATGGCGAGATTGAAATTATTAATTTTGGCAGCACATACTACTCTTTGACCATCCTTCCGTCGATTCAAAGCAAACAATCTGGCTTTAATGGAACCGAGAGTTATGCACCCTTTAAATGGGAAGCGATTACGACACCGCACGACCGGAGTAAACAGTTGATCGCCCAACTCCAAGAACAAATAAGGCGGCTGGAGAGACAGGTTGATTATCTGCGCAGCCAGATTGCCCTAGTCTTGGCCAGGCGGCAAAACATTCCCTTGGCTTCTTTTGAGCGAGATCTTTCTTTTGGCTTGACCAATAGCGATGAGGTCAAAGCATTGCAGCTATTTTTGGCCATTCAAGATCCCGAAATATATCCGGCCGGACTAGTGACGGGAAACTTTTACCGGCTTACCCGGGAAGCGGTTATTCGTTTTCAGGAAAAACATGCCGATGACGTCTTAAAGCCGGCCAATCTGTCCCGGGGCACTGGCTATGTTGGGTTAAGGACTCGCCGAAAGATCAATGAAATGTTATCTTTAAAGCCCTCGGCATGAAAACAGAAAACAGCTGGCAGGAAAAT
>CAZUSP010000002.1:0-48464 GCA_964623505.1 uncultured Candidatus Saccharibacteria bacterium | reverse complement strand
GCGTAACTGCGATAAGCTTCGGGGAGGTGTGTAGCAACCTTTGATCCGGAGATTTCCGAATGGGAGTACCCGTTTCGGCTAAACCCGAAACAGTCTCTTTAATGAGACGGCGAACCCGCTGAAGTGAAACATCTCAGTAAGCGGAGGAAGAAAAATCGTCAGAGATCCCCTTAGTAGCGGCGAGCGAAAAGGGGTGTTGTCTAAACTTTCGACAGAGCCTTGCTCAGTCGAAAAGGTTGTAGGGAGAATCATTAAAGGAAAAAGATCTTTAGTCGAACCGCCCTGGAAAGAGTGGGCCAAAGAGGGTGATAGCCCCGTAGACGAAAAGGATCGACTTCCTGGTTCTTTCCTGAGTACCGTTGGGACGGAAAGCCCAGCGGGAATCATCCCGGACTACCGGGAAAGACTAAATACTCAATATCACCGATAGCGAACTAGTACCGTGAGGGAAAGGTGAAAAGCAGCCCGGTGAGGGCGTTGAAATAGACCTGAAACCATTATGCTTACAATGACTCGGAGCGGCCTTCGGGCCGTGACGGGGTGCTTTTTGCAGAACGAGCCAACGAGTTTGTTTATACTGCGAGTTTAATCGGGGTCTCCCCGAGAAGCGTAGTGAAAGCGAGGGCTAAATACCCGTTAGCAGTATGAGCAAGACCCGAAGCCAGGCGATCCTGCCATGGCCAGGATGAAGCGCGTGGAAGCACGCGTGGAGGTCCGAACCCGTAAGTGTGGCAAAACTTTGGGATGAGCTGTGGCAAGCGGTGAAAAGTCAATCGCGCCTGGGAATAGCTGGTTCTTCTCGAAATAGTTTTTGGGCTAGCGTCCGATGCTTCGCCTGGGAGGTAGAGCACTGGATAGACTTGGTTGGGTTCGTCCCGCCCTGTTTAACCAAACTCCGAATTCCTGGTGCGTTCGAGTCGGGCAGTCAGTCTGTGGGCGCTAAGGTCCATGGGCAAAAGGGAAACAACCCAGACCATCGTCTAAGGTCCCTAAATTAGGCTAAGTGTGGTAAGGAAGTGGAGTTTCGAAGATACCTGGAAGGTTTGCTTAGAAGCAGCAATCCTTTAAAAAGTGCGTAATAGCTTACCAGCTAAGAAGTTCCGCGCCGAAAATTTACGGGCCTAAGCCTAATACCGAAGACATGGGGCCAACTCTTTTGAGTTGGTCGGTAGAGAAGCGTTCTTCTGGCATTGAAGTCGTCGCGAGAGCGGTGGTGGAGCCGGGAGAAGTGAGAATGTTGGCACGAGTAACCGCAACTCAGGTGAGAGCCCTGAGCACCGAAAACCTAAGGTTTCCTTGGCAATGACAATCATCCAAGGGTTAGGCGGTCCTAAGGTCAACCCGAAAGGGGTAGCTGATGGACAGCTGGTTAATATTCCAGCCCGCCGGTTGAATAGATCTAAAATGACGAAGAGTAGTAGTCGGATCCCATTATTGGATTTGGGTCGGCGGATTAAGGGGCAACCCAAGATCAACCGAAATTCTTTCCCTTGGGAAAGAAAATTCTAGTGAGCACTCTTCCCGGAAAAGTTTTAGTTTCGTTTTCAACGGGCTCCGTACCGAAAACCGACACAGGTGGGTAGGCATAAAAGTGCTAAGGTGAACGGGTAAAATCTCGTTAAGGAACTCGGCAAATCAGTGTCCGTAAGTTTGCAATAAGGACTCCCCAAGCTTGCTTGGGGCACAGCAAATGACTCTCTGGCGACTGTTTATCAAAAACACAGGTCCCTGCTAACTCGTAAGAGGATGTATAGGGGCTGACGCCTGACCAGTGCCGTAAGGTTAACCTTGGCGGTCTCTTTCTTCGGAGAGAGGCTGACTGAGCGAAGCCCCGGTAAACGTCCGCGGTAACTCTAACCGTGTTAAAGTAGCGTAATCCCTTGCCTGGTAAGTTCAGGCCCGCATGAAAGGCGTAACGACCGGAGAACTGTCTCAACGAGATGCCCGGTGAAAATGCAGTACCGGTGAAGATGCCGGTTACCTGCGGCTAGACGGAAAGACCCCGGGAGCTTTACTATAACCAGATATTGGCCTAGGGTTGCAGCTGCGTAGCGTAGATGGGAGACTTTGAAGCCTGACTTTCGGGTTGGGTGGAGTCGTCAATGAAACACCATCCTGTTGTGGTCCTAGTTCTAACCGAGCCGCCTCAAAAACGGCCGGGACCGTGTCTGGGGGTTAGTTTGAGTGGGGCGCTCGCCTTAAATTTTGATTGTATCAGTAATATGCTGTTTGGTTGCTAGACAGCAGATGAAGCCAAGTTATAATCAAGAAATGGGGCATTCCGGCTGTATGCTGGGAACTCTGAGTATCTGACAGTACTCGGTGGATATAATGAATATCCGCCAGTGAAAATCTGTCAGTGCAGACAATCAGCAGGGAAGTCCGCTGTCTGTTTTATAACAGACATGACCCCTCAACGACTACACGCCGGACTCTGCTTAGGCAGAGAAGATATAGTCTGAACTCTATGGCGACATAGAGCGTGCTCGAAGCATGTATTCAAGATTAATCGAAACACAAATTCATAGTTTGGATTTTACCGAGAATGATCTGAAAAGTTTGCGGAAAACACTTAAAGTGAGGTGTGGTGTCGAAGCAAGATTACATGCTCAAAATAAGTATGCGAAGAAAAAATGGAGAATTTATATTATCGGCTCAAGCGCTGAAAGATTCAGGCAAATAATTTCCCCATTTATGATTCCAATGTTCAATTATAAGATCGAGCCAACACGATTGCCTAAATAGTAACGGAGGCGTCTAAAGGTCAGCTAGCTTCGGATGGAAATCGAAGCGATAGGGCAAAGCTATAAGCTGGCTTTACTGCAAGGCGGCTATGCCGCGCAGTCTCGAAAGAGGAGCTTAGTGAACCGACCGTAATTCGTAGAACTACGGAAGATCATCAGATAAAAGTTACCCCGGGGATAACAGGTTAGTAGGGCCCACGAGTCCATATCTACGGCCCTGTTCGACACCTCAAAAACACATATCGGGGTGTTTTCCCGAGCAATCGGGATAGCTCTGTCTTGGGACGAGGGCAGAGAAAATCGGCTCATAACGGTGAAACCCATGATTAAAATATGGTAGAATTCGCTACCTGAGTCTTTTAATTTATGGGCAATACCGTGGGAAGTTTAGACCAATTTCAGCGATCTATCCTAGTTGGAACAATTCCAGGAGATGGCTATTCAAGGCGGCTAAAAGGGCGTGCGGATGACTTTTTAGAGATAAATCGCAGCATCAATCAGCGAGACTACGTTGATTGGAAGTACAATCAGCTAAAGTCTTTCGTTATAAATTGGTTAAATCCCGTAGAGACTAATCTCGATCTTAGTGTTTTCGCGAGAGAATACTAAGTAGAGTGAGATAGTGTCAAAACACACTATCAGATGCCGACTCCATTTTTCTCTCAGAGAAGAATGGATGAAGGTATAGTCCGAACCTCTTCGTAAGAAGAGTAAAATACGACAGCGATGTCGGCTCAAGATATCCTGGAGCTGGAGAAGGTTCCAAGGGTTCGGCTGTTCGCCGATTAAAATCTTACGTGAGCTGGGTTCAAACCGTTAAAACGAACCACAACATCGAATTCACACGGCGGCTTTCCACTGTAAAGTGAATTGAAAAACCGACTCATATCGGTGAATTCCTAGCTATTGTCTTTCAACTTGTCATAAGTTAGGGTAATACCGAGGGAAGTCGTATATGTCTAAATCACAAAGTCTGCGTCAAACATACCTGGCGGGATTCTTGGATGGCGACGGAGGTATCTATGTGCGATTAAAGCCAAACACAACCAATCGTTACAACTTTCAGGTTGTGCCGTACGTAGTGTTATTTCAGTCGCAAAAACATCAAAAAGAATTCGAAAGGGGTTTGCAAAGACATAGGATGGTTGCTTAAGAATCAGAAAAAATGGCATCCGGGAGCATGTTGTTAGCAAAGATGAAGAAATTGAGAAGTTTCTAAAGTCAGTTAAGCCATTTTTAGTGATGAAAAAGCGGGCAGACCTTATACTGAAAATTCTTGATCAAAGAAAGAAAATCAAAAGCGAAAATAATTTCGCTCGGCTTGTACAGCCAGCTAATACTTTCAAAGACTTGAATTATTCAAAGAGGCGCATTAGTCATATATCGACCCCGTAGAGACTTTCATGTTTTGCATGAAGATGGAAGAGAAAACTTTCATAATACGTCGGTCTCCTTTTTTAGAAAGGATGATGGTATAGTCCGATCCATCTGGTAACAGATGCAAGCAAAAATTAGCGTGAGACAGGTTGGTCCCTATCTACCGCAGGCGCTGAATCTTGAGAAGAGTCATTCTTAGTAAGAAATTGCTACTTCGCAGAGTAATCTGCGATGACAATCTGGCTAAAAACGGTGAAACCTTCATTAAATATTCGACCATCGAACCCATAGGACTTGCTGGTCCAATGTCTGGTGGGGCAATTTACTTGAGGACCGAATATCAACTAAGGCAATACCGTGGGAAGACAAGCAAAAGTTAAAGCCGTTGATCTGGCTTATATCGCTGGTTTCCTTTTGATATAAGCGCTATTTTAGAGCCATGGCTTGTCCCCGTAACGACTTCTTGCTGAATAAGCAAGAGATGGAAGGGAAGCTTTTAAGCATTAACTTTCATCACACGCCGGCTCCGTTCGTTTGGACGGATGAAGATATAGTCTAAGCCTGCAGAAATACAGGAGAGACTTGACGAGAGGACCAGAATGAACTGACCTCTGGTGTACCAGTTGTTCCGCCAGGAGCATTGCTGGGTAGCTATGTCGGGATGAGATAAGCACTGAAAGCATCTAAAGTGCGAAGCTCACTTCAAGATTAGGATTCACAGATTCCCGGAAGACGACCGGGTTGATAGGTCTCAGGTGTAAGTACCGTAAGGTATTGAGCCGAGAGATACTAATAATCTTAAACCTTCTTTATTGCTTTTAAATTGGCTGGCAATTAATAGTTGCTAAAAATGCTTTCGGGTGGCGGCTATGCTGAAGTTGTCCCACCTGATCCCATTCCGACCTCAGTCGTGAAATACTTCTAGGCCGATGATAGTGGTTTTCCGCGAAAGTAGGACGCCGCCACCCGAGCGCATTTTAAAAGACCGCCTTTGGGCGGTTTTTTTTATTTCAGTTTATGGCCTTTTGGGATATAATTAAGGCAATGAAAAAAGGGAACCATCTCAAGGCCATTCTTGTTTTAACTCTCATTCTTTTGTTTTTAGGGGCAGTTCGTTTTGAACTAATTCCCGAGGGCGCGGTTTATTCTATTTCTCGTCCAATTTATCAGGTTTTTAGTCATTTGGGGAAGAGGATCTCTTCTTTTGGCTATTTTTTCGGAGATAAAAGCGAGATCAGAGAAGAAAGAGACCGTTTGCGGCTCGAAAAACAAGATCTTTTAATCGATTTAAGCCGCAAAAATCATCTTCTGGCGGAAAAAGAGTCCTTGTTAGAAGCAGTTAAGGTCAGCGATCGGGTTTTTGATTGGCAAACCTCTATCGGTCGAGTGAGTTATTTTAATTCATCCCAGGACTGGTTTTTGATCAATCTCGGTCAAAGAGATGGAGTCGTTTCCGGCCAGCCAGTTATTAATTCCAGACATGTTTTGATCGGATTGATTGAAGAAGCTTATCGGAATCAATCTCGGGTCAGAATGATATCTCACGCTGATTCATTGGTTAAAGCCAAGACAGTGAGGTCTGAAGGATTTGGTCTTTTGCGGGGAATGGGTGGTTTAAGGGCAGTTTTGAGTTCAACCATCATCGACCAGCCCATTCGGGTGGGGGATAATCTGGTGACTGATTTTTTTAAGGATCAATATCCAGCTGGACTTTTGATTGGTCAAATTGTTTCTCTGGAAAAAGACGATATCCGTTCTTTAATGCAGGCTGAGGTCTCTCTTTTTTTCCTGAATTTCAGACCAGACATAATTCTTGTGATTAAAGAAATATAATGATTCATCTGATCGTTCTTTCTTATTTGCTGGTCTTGTTCCAAGTGGGATTTTGGTCTCATTTTCCAGTAAATGGCGCTTGGCCCAATTTAGCGTTATTATTTATTCTTTTGTTTTCTTTGCGCTCCAATGACTCTTTCAAGACATGGTTATTGGCTATCTGGACGGGTTTTCTGCTTGATGTTCTTTATTACGGCCAAGCAGGTGCTGGCATGCTGGCCATGATTATGTTAGTGAGCTTGGTGCAGATTGGGCAGTATTATTTTTCCTTAAAGCATTGGCCAAGCTATTTTATTTGTTTGATCGTTTTAAGCGTATGCTATGAGCCGCTTCGGCTTTTAATAATTGCTTTTGAACAGTCGTCATTTATTTTTGACCCTCGTTTATTGACCACGCAGCTGCTGTATCACTGTATCTTGATGGTTGGCTTCTGGTTACTACTGCCGAATCGTTTTAAACAGAGATTTTTAACATGATAAATCGTTATCATAAATTAAAGGCCAGCCGCTCTTTTCAAGAAAGCATTGAACCTCATGAGGTTTTTCTCGACAAACTGGCTCAAGACAAAGAAAGAGAAATTCCAGAATCAGACGGTAAGATTGAGCGGCCTTTGGCGGAAAAAAAGATCTGGCTTCTTTGGTGCGGAGTGGTTTTTATTTTTCTAGTGCTCCTAGGAAGAATTTCTTGGTTCCAGTTGGTTGGAGGACAGGAATATCTTCATCGGGCGGCAAACAATCGGTTTATTGCCAGCGCGATCAGGGCGGAAAGAGGGGTTATCTATGATCGCTTCATGAATCAGTTGGTTCGCAACCAAACAGTTTATCGGCTGATTATTGACCCTAATGGACTGCCCAGCGACCCGGTCCAGAGAGAGTGGTGGCAGAAACGATTGTCTGATTTTACAGAAATTCCAGATGCAGAATTGAATGAAAAACTTCATTCTAAGAACGAGTCAAGGATTATTCTTCAGGCAGATCTTACCTATGACCAGATAATAATTTGGGAAACCAAGTCCGAAGATTGGCCGGGAGTGGTGGTAGAAAAGGATCTGATCCGTCATTATGTTGAAGAGGGGGGGCTGTCGCATGTCTTAGGGTATGTTTCGCGAGCTGATCAAATAGGAGCGGCGGGAATTGAGCAGTATTATGATAATTATTTGAAAGACCGGCCAGGCAGTCGTCAAATCGAGAGAGATGCCAGGGGCCGGATCTTGGCCGATAAGATCGTGGAAGAACCTCAACCGGGCTATAGTCTGGTGTTGAACATAGATCATGAGCTGCAGGTAATCATGGAGCGGGTCTTAAGAGAAAAAATGATCGAAGTGGGCGCTAGCGAGGCCAATGCCGTAGCCCTGGACCCCCGCAACGGAGCCGTCCGGGCCCTAGTCAGCATGCCAGGTTATGATAACAATATTTTTGGGCATTTTTTATCCGCCGAAGAGATGTCCGAGATGACTGCTCGACCCGACTTTTCATTATTTAATCAGGCCATTTCTGGAATTGGCTATGCTACTGGTTCAATCATTAAACCAATAATTAGCGTGGCGGCTTTGGAAGAAAAAGTGATTGATCCAGATCAGAAGATATATGCTCCGCAGAAGATATGTGCTACCCATCGCTACACCGGAGAGCAGCAGTGTTTTCGAGACTGGCGCTTTCATGGAATGACCGATCTGCGTCGAGCCATTGCCGAATCGGTTAATACTTATTTTTACATCATTGGCGGAGGGTACCAAAACATTCAAGGACTTGGCCCGAACAAGCTTCGAAATTGGCTTGAAAGATTCAATTGGGGCGAGCTGACCGGCATTGACCTGCCCAATGAAGGCCAGGGAATCTTGCCTAAAATAGATGAAAATTGGCGCCTTGGCAATACTTATCATCTTTCAATTGGACAGGGAATCTTTAGCGTTACCCCGGTTCAGGTGGCGACTGCTTATGCCGCTATCGCTAATGGGGGGGTTGTTTATCAACCACAAGTTGTTGACCGAATTATTCATCAGAATGGGGGACAGAAAGAATTGATTCAAGAAATTCAACCGAAGACAACCAATTCATCAGTTGCTAGCCTCGAAAGTATCCAAGTTGTTCGAGAGGGAATGAGGCAAGCCGTTACTTCTCCGCAAAGTCCAACGCATTCTTTAAATAATTTAAAAGTGACTACCGCCTTAAAAACAGGAACAGCCCAGACCGACCGTGATCGGGTTTATCACAACTGGATTGCCCTTTTTGCCCCCTACGAAGAACCGGAAATTGTCATGGTTTTTATGATCAGAGATGTTTATGGAAGCATGATCGCTGTTCGTTCAGTGGCTCAAGAGGTCCTTGGTTTGTATTTTGACCACAAAGATGATAAATTTCAGTAAGTCGGGCGATCTATGATCAATCGAGATCAAATAAAGAAAAATCGGATCGATAAGAGCTTGAAAATGCTCAAAGAGGGGATTGACCCATATCCTGCTCGGTCAAAAAAAAGCTTTGAGATCGAACAAGCATTATCTGGTTTTTCCAAGATAAGTCGATCAAAAAAAGAGATATTCTTAGTTGGTCGAGTTATGGCCATCAGACAGCATGGAGGGTCGGCATTTTTCGATCTGCAGGACGGCAGCGGGCGAATACAGATTTTTGTGCGCCGCAACACCATTGGACCAAGGCCGTTTGATTTTTTCAAAGAGAATGTAGACACGGGGGATTTTGTTCAAGTTAAAGGTGTGCTGTTTAAGACCAAAACCGGGGAAAAGAGCTTGAAGGCCTACGGCTTGGTTCTGTTGACTAAATCTTTGTTTCCACTGCCAAGCGAGTGGTATGGATTGAAAGACCAAGAACTAAGATATCGCCAACGTTATCTCGATATTCTGCTCAATCCAGAGATCAGACAGATTTTCGAAATGAGATCTCGTTTGATTGCCGAGATCCGTTTTTTCTTGGAGGCGAAAGGTTTTTTAGAGGTTGAAACCCCGATTTTACAGACTCAATATGGGGGGGCCAAGGCCCAGCCTTTTCGCACTCATTTAAATGCTTTGGATCTGGATCTTTTTCTGCGTATTGCCCCGGAGCTTTATTTAAAGAGGCTTTTAATCGCCGGTTTTGACAAAGTCTATGAACTGGCTCGTAATTTTAGAAACGAAGGCATTGATCGGGCTCACAATCCAGAGTTTACCATGCTGGAGTTCTATTGGGCTTATGCTAACTATAAAGACCTGATGAAACTTAATGAAGAAATGTTCAAAGCTTTGGCGAAAAGAATTCATGGCGGCCTCAAGTTCAAGTATGGCGAAGGAGTGATAGACCTGAAAACTCCTTGGCCAAGAATTGAGTTTGGCCAGTTGATTAAAAAAGAGACAGGTATTGACATATTTGAAGTTGATGAAAGGGCTTTAAAAGAAAAAGCCAAGAAGTTGGATGTTGAAATACCTAAAGGTGCGAGCAAAGCAGAAATAGCCGATCTGATTTATAAAAAATACTGTCGGCCGAAAATATGGTCGCCTACTTTTATCATTCATCACCCGGTCGGTTCATTTCCCCTGGCGAAAGAGTCGAAAAAAGTGACTGGCTGTACGGAAAACTTCCAGCTGGTCATTGCCGGTTGGGAGCTGATCAATGCATTTTCCGAGCAAAATGATCCCCGGAAACAAAGACAGGTCTTTGAAGCTCAAGAAAAGATATTCTGCCGAGGGTTCAAAGAAGCCCAGAGAATGGATGAAGAGTTTTTACAGGCCCTGGAATATGGCATGCCGCCGGCTGGCGGCTTTGGTTTGGGGGTTGACCGACTGGCAGTACTGATGGCCAACGTGCATTCTTTGAGAGAGGTTATTTTATTTCCGACCAATCGTCCTAAATGATATGATTAATCCCGAATTGATCAGGAAAAATCAAGAACTGGTTCAAGAAAGTTGTCGACGGCGGGGTTTTGATTTTGATTTCAATAATTTTTCAAAAGATGATAAAACCAGACGTAAAATTATCAAGCAAATCGATGATCTTAGGCAGTCAAGAAACAAATTGTCTCGGGAGAAATCGATTGACCAGGCCAAGATAAATCAAGGTCAGGAAATCAAGAAAAAAATCAAAGAGGCCGAGCTCCGGCTTAAAGAAGTGGAGATAAAATGGGTCGAAAAGCTGTCGGAAATTCCGAATGTGCTTCTTCCGGAAGTTCCAGAAGGAAAGAACGAAAACGGCAATGTGGTTGTGAAAACTGTCGGCCAACGGCCCCAATTTGATTTTCCCGTTAAAAGTTACATTGATTTAGGAGAATCTTTGGATCTGATCGATATTCCTCGGGCAACTAAAATTGCCGGCCGCCGATTTAGCTACCTCAAGAACAACCTGGTCGTTTTGCAATTTGCTCTTTTAGATCTGGTTTTTGAACTGGTTCAAGAATTCGGATTTAAACTAGTGCTGCCCCCAGTGATGATAAAGCCCGAGCTGATGGCCAACATGGGCTATACCGATCTTAAAGAAAGCAATCTTTATTTTATCGAAAAGGATAATTTAAATCTGGTGGGAACTTCAGAGCAAAGCATCGCGGCCATGTATCAAGATGAAATTTTGGACAGTTTGCCGATTCGTTATCTGTCTTACTCGACTTGTTTTCGACGAGAAGCCGGGACTTATGGTCGGGACCTCAAGGGCATCTTAAGAGTGCATCAGTTTGACAAGGCCGAATTGTTCAGTTTTTGTCGGCCAGAAGAATCAAGCCGGGAGCATCAGCTTTTCATTGAAATTCAAGAAAAGATAATGCAATCCCTGGAGATACCCTATCGGGTAGTTCAACTTTGCAGCGGCGATCTGGCCAAGCCCTCAGCGGCTACGGTCGACATTGAGTCCTGGATGCCGTTTGAGAACAAATATCGAGAGACCCACTCTTCCTCCAACTGTACGGATTACCAGTCTCGCGGATTAAATATTCGCTATCGCGCCAAAGACGAAATAGATTATGTCCATACTATTAATGGCACCGCTTTGGCGATGGGTCGAATTATGGCCGTTATCATTGAAAACTGCCAAAATAAAGATGGGTCGGTGAACGTCCCCAAGATTTTGCAAAAAAGAACGGGTTTTAAGAAGATCTCTTGATGAATAAACAGGTTCAAGTTGGAAATCTAAAAGTGAACTACCAGATCATTGGTTCGGGAGAGCCGGTAGTGATTTTGCATGGTTGGGGCAGCCGGGCCGAGCCGTGGAAAATTGTTCAACAAAAGATAGCCGCGGCTGGTTTTAAAGTAGTCGTTCCCGATTTGATCGGCTTTGGGGAAAGCAGTTTGCCTCCGCGAGGATGGTGCATTGATGACTATGTTCAGTGGCTGGAGTCGTTTGTTGCTGAATTAGCGAAAAGAAATTCAGAATTCTCAAATAAAATTATTTTTATTGGTCATTCTTTTGGCGGGCGGATAATGATCAAGGCATCAATCAGGGATTCTTTGCCGATCAGGGCCCTGGTTTTATGCGGGGCGGCTGGATTAAGTTCAGATACTAATTTGAAGCTGCAAATTGTCTCTAATTTAGCCAAATCAGCCAGCCAGCTGATGGACCGGATGAGGCTGGGCCGCTTCAAAGATCCGGCTCGAGATTTCTATTACCACCTTTTGCGGCAAAGAGATTATTTGAAAGTTTCAAAAATAATGAGAGAGACATTTCGCCGGGTTGTTGAAGAAGATCTTTCCGGGTACTTGGGCAACATCAAGATTCCAACCTTAATCGTCTGGGGCGAAAAGGACCATATCGTGCCGGTGAAACAGGCTTACCGCTTCCATCAGGGCATTTCTTGCTCGATTATGAAAATCATGCCCGGGGTTGGACACAGTCCCCAGATAGAACAACCGGAGCTACTTTCTTCAATTCTGGTTGACTTTTTTCAGCATCAAAATTAATCTTTACCGGAATGATCTACCTTGGTCGCGATCAATATTTATTACTTTTTCTTTGTTTTTGGTTGGCTCATTTTACCCGCCAGATATTAGTTTATCTTTATCTTTGGCAGAAAAAGCAGTATCGATGGGATCGCCTTTGGAGCGAATTCAAAATAAACAAAAAGATACTTTTTCCCGTAGCTTCTTTAACCTCGGCTCCAGTGTTGGTGTCTTTCTTTTTGTTTCCCCGGACCTGGTTCATGGTGCTGGCTGCGGTTAATTTTATCTTTTGGGGCGGTTATTCCTTGGTCTCTTTGATCATGGGCCGATGGATACATCCTCGGGTCACAAAAAAGACAAAATTGTTTTTTCTGGCTGCTTTTTTGGGATTAGTTCTTCTAAAGATCATCGGCTATTTTTTCTTTTCTTTTCATTTGCCGGCAGTGATACTGTCAGTGGTTGTCTTTTTCCCAATAATTGTTTTGATCGCTTTTAGGGCCATGGAGGTGCCGGTTGGTTTTGTCAAACGTCGTTTGATCTCAAAAGCGTCAAATTATCGGCAAAAAATTGATAAATTAATGGTTATTGGCGTCACTGGTTCTTACGGGAAGACGTCGGTCAAAGATTTTTTGTATCATTTTTTGTCTTGTAAATATGGGACTGACAAGGTAATTAAAACACCGGACAATAACAATACTGAGATGGGAGTTGTTAAAACCATCTTGAATCAATTAAGGCCCGATCATCTTTTTTTTGTTTGTGAGGCGGGGGCCTATTGTCGGAATGAGATCAAGCGGGTCGCGGCCTTGATTCAACCAAGAGTGGGCATCTTGACCGGTTTGAACGCTCAACACTTGTCTTTATTCGGCTCAATTGAAAATATTGTCAGGGCTGAATACGAACTGATTGAATCTTTGCCCAAAGACGGGTTAAGTATTTTCAACGGAGACAATGCCAAATGTCGAGAACTTTATCTTGGCACCAAGCCAAAAAAGATCATTGTTGGCACTTCCGGGCCAGACCTGGATTGGCGAATTGAAGAAGTGAAAGTTGGACAAAAAAACATCAGCTTCCGGCTGGTCGGCCAAAAAACTCTAGAGCTAAAAGCTAATCTTGTTGGCCGCCAAAATGCAATCAATATCGCCCTGGCGGCTTCAGCCGCCATGTCTTTGGGTGTAAGCTCGCAAGAAATAATTAAATTTGCTTCAACCCTGTCAACTCCTTTTGGTGGAGCGAAATTATTGAAACACAAGAAAGCCACCGTCATTAACACCACCTATTCCAGCAATCCCGATGGGGCCATCGCCCATATTGATCATTTAAATCTATGGTCCGGAAAGAAGGCGATTATTTCTTTTGGATTTATCGAGTTGGGGGAAGAGACCGAACGGGCCTATTATAAAATCGGTCAATCCATTGGCCGGAATTGTGATCTGGCCATTTTCACCAGGAACCACTGTCTCGATCAGGTTAAGAAAGGGGTGGTTAGCGTCAAGGGGCGGGCCAAGATTAGGTTTTTGCCTAAATCAGGCCAAACAATTCAAGCCATTCAAGAATTTAAAGGTCCGAACGATGTCATTCTTCTGGAGGGAAGGATACATCGGGAAATAATTGATTATTTTCATGATTAAGCCGATTTTTTTAGCACTGTCGTCAAACACCGAGCCAGATGATTTTGTTTTGGCTCAAGATCTTTTTAATAATCCCTCGAATCACGAGGGTGATCATTGCGTGGAGCAATTAATTGATTGTTTTAAAGATTATTTGGGGGCCAAAGAGGTGTTTGCTTTTGATAGTGGTCGTTCGGCATTATATCGCATCGTTCAGAGCTTTAATTTACCCAAAGGGGCAGGGGTAATGGTTCCGGGATTTACTTGCGCCGCGGCGGTGAACCCATTAATCTGGGCCGGTTTAAAGCCTGTTTTTGTTGACATCGATCAAAGCCTTAACATTAATCAAGAAGATCTTGTTTCAAAAATTAGGCCTGGCGTAAAAGTAGTTTTGGCTCAACATACCTTTGGTCTGCCGCTGGACATGGATTTTATTTCCAGAATTTCTCAAGAAAATGAACTTTTAATCATAGAAGACTGTGCCCATAGTCTGGGGGCTAGTTGGCGGGGAAAATTGACGGGATCTTGGGGCCAGGCCTCATTCTTTAGTTTTGGACGAGACAAGATCATCTCGTCGGTTTTTGGAGGATTGGCTGTTTTGAACGACCAGAATTTGGTTAAGACAATGAAAAGATTTAGAAAAAATACCACTCTTCCGTCCAAAAAATGGATTCGGCAACAATTAAAACATCCATTATTGGTTGAAAAATGGATTAAACCCCTCTATGGCTACGGAGAGATAGGACGCAAGATGTTGCTGTTTTTGCAAAAAACGGGCTGGCTTTCAAAATCAATGACTCGGGAAGAAAAAAGAGGCCAGTTTCGCCCAGCCAAAGCAATGCCCGAAGCAATGGCGGCTCTGGCTCTGAATCAGTTTCTAAAGCTGGACAAGTTTAACCTTCATCGCCAGGAAATAGCTGATTTTTACCGCCATGAGCTAAGCGATCTGCCCTTGTCTTTGCCCAGCTTCAACAGTGAAAGAGTTTATTTAAAGTTTCCCGTTATTTTGCCCGATAAAGACATGGCTGATAAATTTATACATCGAATGCGTGCTGAAAAAATATATCTTTACGATGGCTGGAGAGGAAGTCCGATCGTGCCAGCTGACACCTGCTTAACGGCGATGAAATATCTGGTTGGAGACTGCCCGACAGCGGAAGATATCTGTCAAAGATTGGTCAACCTGCCAACACATATCAACATCAATTTAAGCGATGCCGAAAGGATGACCAAGGTTATCAAGCAATACTTTTATTCTCTTTGATTTCCATCCTCAATCGAGTAGAATGAACTAATGATTGATCTATTTTCAGATCGCTTAGAGCGGGATTCTCCCTTGGCTGAAAGGATGAGACCGGGGAGATTCGAGGATTTTTTTGGCCAAGAAGAAATAGTCGGCCCAAACAGTCCGCTTAGGCAAAGCATTGAGGAGGGGCATTTAATGTCCCTGATCTTATGGGGTCCGCCTGGTTCGGGCAAAACCACTCTGGCCTATATAATCTCCAGAAAGGTCAAGGCTTATTTTGACGAGTTCTCGGCTGTTTCCACCGGAGTTGATAATATTAGAAAGGCCATTGAGCAAGCTCAAGAAAGAAAGAAGTTGCAGGATCGGAGTACCGTTGTTTTTATTGACGAGATACACAGGTTCAATAAAGCCCAGCAAGATATTTTGCTTCCTTGGGTGGAAAGGGGAGTCATCAACCTAATTGGGGCCACGACGGAAAATCCTTCTTTTGAAGTTATATCCCCATTGCTGTCTCGATCGGCGGTTTACATCTTAAAACCTCTTTCTAGCGACACGCTGGTCAAGATAATCAATCGAGCTATAAAGGACGGGGAGCGTGGTCTTGGCCAAATGAATTTAAAGATTGAACCCAGAGCTCGAGATCATCTTGTTGCTTTGGCAGACGGCGATGCCAGGGTGGCCTTGAATAACCTAGAATTCGCCGCTTATTATTTTAAAGATCACGGTCGTGATCTGATCACCTATAAATCTTTGGTCGAGATATTGAAGCATCATGCTTTGAGGTATGATAAAAAAGGGGAAGAACACTATAATTTAATCTCGGCCTATATCAAGTGCCTTAGAGATTCTGATGTTGACGCCGCTCTTTATTGGCTGGCCCGGATGGTGGAGTCAGGAGAAGATCCAAAATTCATTGCTCGGCGGTTAGCTATTTTTGCCTCAGAAGATGTTGGCAATTCTGATCCTCAGGCGATTATTTTGGCCGGGGCCCTGATTCAGGTGATTAATTTTGTCGGATTTCCTGAAGCTCAAATAAACTTGGCTCAAGCCACCACCTATTTGGCTAAAGCTCCGAAAAGCAGGTCTTCCTACGAAGCCCTGATGCAAGCCAAACAAGATGCTCGGAAAGGTTCTTTTGGGGTGCCGATGCATCTTCGCAATCCGGTGACAAAACTGATGAAAAGGATCGGTTATGGAAAAATAAAAGATAAGGGGGAAAGCAATTTCCCGAAAGAGATTAATCCTGGCCGCTATTATCATGAATAACTCAAACAAGACATATCGAGTGGAAGAGATCAATCGGGTCATAAAGGGAATTATTGAAGGATCTTGTCCTTATCCGGTCTGGGTGCAGGGTGAGATTAGTGATTTTGACAAGAATAAAGAGAAAGATAACATCTATTTTCAGTTATCAGAGAAAAGCAAGAGCAAAAACGAAAATGTTTCTTCTATTAAATGTGTTCTTTATCAACCACAGAAACAAATTATAAGATTGAGAATGAAAGAAGCCGGCATGAAAGTTGCCGGCATGGATGGATTGGGTGTTCGTTTTCGAGTTCGTCTTTCGGTTAGCGTTCGTTATGGAATTTATTCTCTGGTTATTCAAGATATTGACCCAAGTTTCACCTTGGGCAAGTTGGCCCAGGGTCGCCAGGAAATAGTCGATTGGCTTATCAAAAAAAACCTTATTAAAAAGAACAGGCAACTTCAACTCACGCCAGTGCCATTAAGTATTGGCTTGATTACCAACGAAGGCGAGGGCTACCATGACTTTATTTCCAAGCTGGAACAAAGCGAATTCAAATTTAAGATACATTTCTGGTTTTCTTCGGTCCAAGGTCCTCGCACTGAGAAAGAAGTCGTCGCTGGCCTTGATTATTTTAATCGAAACAAAGATCAAATAGATGTTTTAGTCTTGGTGCGCGGCGGTGGATCAAGCACTGATTTAAGCTGGTTTGATAACCGTTTGATCGCCGAGAAAATAGCTCATTTTCCGAAACCAGTTTTAACTGGCATTGGCCATTTTACCAATATCAGCGTGGCTGACATGGTTGCCTATCAGCATTTAGCCACTCCAACGGCTACGGCCGAATTCATTGTGGAAAGAGTGAAAAGATTTTCGATGGAGTTGGGACAATTAAGTCGAGAAATTAATCAAACGAGTCTCCATGTCCTAAAAATGGCCGGGCAAAAGACGCAATCCATTTTGGGGCTTATTAAAAACAAGTCCGACCATATTATTCAGAGCCAGAAAAGCTGGGTTGAGTCTTGGCCGACAAGATACCTGGAACGGGTTCAATATTTATTGAAAAGGCATGTTGGTCGGATGGATTTTCTTCAGGAGAAATTGGCTCTACTTGACCCAGGTAATATAATTAAGAGGGGATTCAGCATTACTCTTTTTAAGGGCAGGGTCCTTCGGACTGCTCGTTGTCTGGCGCGCGAAGACGATCTAACAACTGTTCTTTCTGATGGTGAGATCAAAAGCATAGTTCAGAAAATTAACATTAAGAAAAATGGTTAAAAATAGTGAAGTGTCATATCAGGCCGCTTTAAAAGAGCTGGAAAAAATATTGCTGGAACTAAATTCGGAAAATGTTGATATTGATCGTCTGGCCGAAAGGCTCAAGAGGGCTTATATTTTAATTGATGTTTGCCGAAGTCGGATCAAGTCGGCCGAAATTGAGATTGAAAAGATTAATCAAAAGTTTAAAAAATGAAAAGAACTTTTCAGGCCGCATCTTCAAGCCCTTATCCCTTAAGTCGAACTCGGGTTGAACTTTTCTTGCAGTGTCCACGTTGTTTTTATCTTCAAGAAAGATTGGGCATTAGCCGTCCATCTTGGCCGGGTTTTCCTTTAAATGTAGCGGTCGATACTCTTTTAAAGAAGGAGTTCGATGCTTGTCGGGCCAAGGGTGAACCTCATCCTTTGATGAAAACCTATGGCCTCAAGGCCGTACCTTTTCAGCATCCAATGATGGACGAGTGGAGAAAGAACTTCAAGGGGGTTCGCTGGCATCATCTGCCGACAAATTTAATAATTTATGGTGCGGTTGACGATATCTGGGAAGATGAAGACGGCAGTTTGATCGTGGTGGATTATAAAGCTACCAGTACCAGTGAGCCGATTACCTTGGACAGTAAATATCGAGAACCGTACAAAAGACAGATCGAGATGTATCAATGGCTTTTGAGGCAGAATGGGTTCAAGGTTTCTCCGGTTGGTTATTTTGTTTATGCTAACGGCGAAAAAGATCGCCAAACTTTTGATGGTCGGCTGGAGTTTAAGGTTGAACTGATTCCTTACCAAGGGGAAGATTCTTGGATTGAAAAAAAGATCAAAGAACTGTATCTTTGTTTAAAAGGATCAGCTTTGCCCGAAGCCGATAAAGATTGTGAGCACTGCCTTTATCATCAGAAATTAAAAGAGGTCGAGCAGAATGTTTCATCATCAAATGTTTAAAGTTTCAACAATCTCCGATAAGGATCAGTGGGAGCGGCTTAATGCTAGCTGTCGGCACAAGACCTTTATGCAATCTTGGTCCTCTCAAGAATGGCGACAGTCGTTGGGGCAGAAAGTCGACTTAATAGGAGTTTTCAAGCAACAAGAATTGATTGGCGGCGCCTTGGTGGCTGAAATGCCATTGATAAAAAAATTCAATCTTAACTGGAAGTTCCTTTTCATTCCTCACGGACCGCTGATTTCTGATCGACACGAATGCTTCAAAGCCGAAATAACAAGCCTGATCATTGATCACCTGAAGGGAAAAGCAAGATCGAACAATCATCTGGTTTTTTTGAGAATTTCTCCAGCTTGGCCGGATAACGATCAAGATCGTGCTTTTTTCAAGAAAAAAGGATTAATCAAAGCCCCAATATTTATTACTCCAGATGTGACCTGGTGTCGGCGGATAGATGTTAGCGATGAGGAACTAATGAGGGGTATGAGAAAAACCACTCGTTATCTGGTCAGGAAAGGGTTGGAAAACAAGGATTTAACGGTTAGAATCGGAAACGATCTTTCCGATCTCGACCCCTTCTTGCAGCTTTACGAAAAAACAGTTAACCGCCATAACTTTCAAGCCTTTTCTCGGAATTATTTGGAGAAGGAATTAGAGATTCTCGGATCAAATAACCAAGCCGCAGTCATAACGGCCTATTATCGAAAGCAGCTTCTGGCTTCGGTTATTATTGTTTTCTACCAAGGAATCGGCCACTATTATCAAGGGGCTTCGGCTGATAGGCAGCCCAAAGAAGCACCGGCCTCGTACCGGCTTCAATGGGCCGCCATTCAAGAAGCAAAGAAGAGAGGCTGCCATACCTATAATTTTTGGGGTATTGCCAAAAAGGATGATCCGTCTCATGCTTATTATGGATTAAGTTTGTTCAAAAAGGGCTTTGGGGGCGAAAGATTTGATTATTGCCCAGGCTATGATCTGGCCTTCCGGTGGCCCTATTACTTTAATTATTTTTTAGAAAAGCAGCGTCGTCGTAAAAGAAAAATATGAATGGAGCAGGGAAGAAATTCAAAACCAGAAAGGTTTTTTACGCCCAGAAATGGTTTCGTTGGAGTGTTTTGATTTTCATTTTCATCTTGTTGACAACTTATATTTTGATCTTTTCTCCGGTTTTTCGTTTTAATAATTTAGTCATTGAAGGGAATCAAAGAGTGTCGTTAGATCAACTTCGGGAAACATCTTTGTCCTATTTGAGTAGTCGAACCGTCAAAAGCCTGGTTGGACCGATAGGAATAGCGGCCGAACAGATCAAAAAGCATTTTCCCTATATTGATTCAATTAGAATATTTCGTCGGTGGCCGAACACTCTGGTTGTTTCATTAACCGAAAAAGAACCTTATTATTGTTTGCAATCCAACTTAGAACCCTGGCTCTTTGACCAGGATGGTAATTTTCTGGAATCTATCGATTCTTGTCCGGAAGCAACAACCAAAGTATTATTGTCCTTGATCGATAAAGAACAAATTGGAGCGAATTTATTTATCATGTTTGGCGATATAAAAGAAAAGTTGGCGATATTTCCATCACTGACTTTAAAAGCAATCAAGATCAATGGAGCCAAGGTAGAGATAATAATGGAAAATCCTGATGAGGGTGGAGCAGAGTGGAGCATCTATCTTGATCGCTCAATGGAGACGTCGGGGCAACTTTTTCGGCTGGGTCTTTTTTTGCAAACTAGAGAGATGGCCGATATTGCCCGATTAAGGTATGTAGACGTGGGCGGGCACCAGGAAAGGGTTTATTATGTTGAACAAAATCGCTAATTTCTCTAAATTGACACAGAGGCAAACTTGTGTTATCATCCATTCATATTTTAAGTCAATATGTCTAAAGAAAAATCAGATAAAAAATACATCAATTTTCGAAAAGAGTTAGAAATTTATAAGAAAGAGAGAGATGAATACCTGGAGGGATGGCAGAGAGCTAGGGCCGAACTGCTAAATTATAAGAAAGATGAAAAAGATCGAATCACTGATCTGGCCCAAAGATCAAATCGAGAAATGATTCTTGGTTTATTGGATATTCTGGATAACCTAGATCGTTTTATCGTTGAGGCAAAAAAAGAAAAGGAACAGCTGTTACATCAGGGAGCGGTTGAAGTAAGGAAAAAATTATTTGCTTTAATGGATCGCTGGGGAGTTGCTCAAATAGAAACTACCAACCAGGAATTTGATCCAGAGAAGCACGAAGCCGTCGAAGTAGTTGTTCAGGAGGGGAATGAAGAGGGTTATATAATTGAAGAGGTTTTACCTGGTTATTTATTGCATCAAAAATTATTAAGACCGGCTAAAGTTAAGGTGGCGGGCAAAAATAAGAATTAAACATTTTATCGAAACTATGTCTAAAATATTAGGAATTGATCTTGGCACGACGTTCTCGGCCATGGCTACGATTGAGGCCGGAGAGCCAAAAATAATTGAGAGCAAAGAAGGGGCCCGAACAGTGCCCTCGGTGGTGGCGGTGAATAAAAAAGGGGAGAGACTGGTCGGTGTCTTGGCACAGCGGCAGATCGTGACCAATCCCGGAAATACTATTTTTAGTACCAAAAGACTGATTGGCCGAAACTTTTCTGATTCAGCCATACAAGAAGACATCAAAAGATCTCCATTCAAGATTCGTCAGACCTCGGATGATCGTATTGAGGTAAAAATGGGTGACAAATGGTACAAGCCAGTTCAGATTTCGGCCATGATCCTGGAAAAGCTGAAAAAAGATGCCGAGACGAAGATCGGCTCGCCGATTAACGAAGCCGTGATTACTTGTCCGGCCTACTTCAACGATGATCAGCGCCAAGAAACTAAGGCCGCCGGTGAAATTGCCGGTCTCAAGGTGCGTCGAGTGATCAACGAGCCGACGGCGGCCGCCCTGGCCTACGGATTGACCAAGAGAAAAGACGAGCAGATACTGGTTTACGATTTTGGCGGTGGAACTTTTGATGTATCGGTTTTAGATATCAACGAAGATACCATCGAGGTTAAAGCCACCGGAGGGGATACTCATTTGGGCGGGAATGATTTTGATCAAAAGATAATCGGCTGGGTAATTGATCGTTTCCGGCAAGACGAGGGAATTGATCTTTCCAAGGATTCATTGGCTCTGCAAAGAATAAAAGATGCGTCCGAAAAAGCCAAGATTGAGCTTTCCACAACCTTGGAAACCGAGATAAATTTACCATTCATAACTTCCAGCGATGAGGGACCAAAGCATCTCTTATACTCTCTGAACCGATCTACTTTGGAAGAGATGGTTTCTGAATATATTGATCGGTCTTTGGAATTGACCAGAAATGTTTTAAAAGATGCGCAACTAGAGCCAAAAGAAATAGAAGAGGTGGTTTTGGTCGGCGGCCAGACCAGGATGCCGAAGATACAAGAAGAGATAAAAAAGATGTTTGATCGCGATCCGAATAGGTCGATCAATCCCGATGAGGTGGTGGCTATCGGCGCAGCCGTTCAGGGGGGAATTCTTCAGGGAGAGATGAAAGACGTTCTTTTGCTCGATGTGGTTCCTCTTTCTCTGGGACTTGAGACCATGGGCGGGGTTATGACCAAATTAATAGATAAAAACACCACTGTGCCGATAAAGAAGATTCAGATTTTTTCGACGGCGGCTGACAGTCAAACATCGGTCGAGATAAATGTTTTGCAGGGAGAAAGGGCGATGGCCAAAGACAATCGAAGTCTTGGCCGGTTCATTTTAGATGGCCTTCCGCCAGCTCCTCGAGGAGTGCCCCAGATAGAGGTTTCATTCGACATAGATGTCAATGGAATTTTAAATGTCTCGGCTCGAGATAAAGGAACAAATAAAGAACAATCTATTCGTCTTGAGGGATCGGCGAGCGTATCCAAGGAAGAGATAGAGAGAATGAAAAAAGAAGAACAAGATTATGCTGAACAAGACGATCAGATAAGGCAGATGGCCGAAACAAAGAACCAGGCCGATGCCGTGATTTATAGTGGTCGTAAAACTATCCAGGATCTGAAAGAAAAGATATCGGCTGAAGATAAAGAGGCTCTGGAAAAAGGCCTGACCGAATTAGAACAGTCCAAGAACGGTGAGAACATAAATGATATCAGGCAAAAAATGGATTCGCTCCAGCAGTTGTTGCAGAAAATCGGGGCTCAGATCTATCAGCAGAATCAAAGCAAAAGCGATCAAGAAAAGAAACCGGGAGATAATTCATCTTCTTCTTAAGCGGTATGGAAGATTATTATGAAATTTTAGGGGTTAATCGTAATGCTTCTCGGGACGAAATTAAAAAAGCCTATCGTCGATTAGCCCACAAGCACCATCCCGACAAGGGTGGGAATGAAACCCAGTTCAAGAAGATCAACGAAGCTTATCAGGTTCTCTCGCATGACGCCAAGAGAGCTCAATACGATCAATTTGGATCGTCTTTTTCGGGGCAACATCATGCTGGCGGGTCGCCATTTGGTTTTGATTTTCAATCAGCTGATTTCAGTGACATTTTCAGCGATCTTAATCTGGGGGATCTTTTTGATTTTGCCTTTCGCCGGGAATCAAGGCAAAAAAAAGCTCCTCGAGGAGATGATATTCATTTGAGAATTCAAATTGATTTGGCCGAAACCCTTGCAGCTCAAACAAAAAAAATCAATCTTGAAAAATATAATGTTTGCGAAAGATGCCGAGGAGGGGGAGGAGAGCCTGGCTCGAAAGACAAAGAATGCTCGGCTTGCCGGGGGAAAGGACAGGTTCACCAGATTAAAAGAACCATTTTCGGCAGTATGACTCGTTACAGCTTTTGCCCTGAATGTCAGGGTTTTGGTCGGGTGCCGGATAGTCCTTGCCATGTCTGTCATGGACAGGGGAGAGTCAAGCAGAGGGCATCGGTGGACATTTCCATTCCAGCCGGAGTAGACCAGGGACAAGTTTTAAAATTCAGCCAACAAGGCCAGGCTGGGATCAGGGGACAGCTATCGGGTGATTTTTATGTCGAGATTGCCGTTAGATCCCATCCTGTTTTTCAGCGGCAGGGAGATGACTTATTGGCTGTTTTACCAATTAGCTTTTCTCAAGCGACGCTTGGTGGGCTGACGATCATCACCGGGCTTTCGGGCAAAAAAATCGATGTTAGTCTTCCAAAAGGAACTGCTTCTGGAAGCATCATTAAGGTAAAAGGAGAAGGAATTCCCCATTATGGCCGATTCGGCCGTGGAGATCTTTTTCTAGAAACCAAGATCAATGTTCCCAAGAAGTTGACCGGGGACCAGGAAAGGGCTTTAAAAGATTTGCAAAAAAGGGGCTTATAACCTAAAATGAATTTTGTCATTGGGTCCGTAACTCAAAGGTAGAGTAACTGCCTTTTAAGCAGTAAGTTGTGCGTTCGAGTCGCACCGGACCCACTTCCTGATTATGATTAATATTAAAAACAAATTAAATCAAAAAAGCTCTTGGGGCGTTTTTGTCCTTGGTTTTTTCGTTGGCGGGATAATCATCACGGCTTTGCTTTTACAGCAAGGATTGATTTCTTGCCGAGCACCGATAGTTCCGCCGGAAGAAGTTGATTTATCTGTTTTTTGGGAGGCCTGGAATTATTTAGAAAAATATTATATTAACCCTGAAGATCTGAATCGAGAAGAGATGATACATGGGGCGATCGGTGGCATGCTTAGGTCTTCTAAAGATCCCCACACTTCTTTTTTTAATCCGGAAGAATCGGTCAAGTTTCGAGAGAATCTTTCCGGAGAGATCGAGGGGGTGGGAATGGAAATAGGTCTTAAAAAAAGCTTCATCACGGTTATTTCTCCGCTTAAAAATACACCGGCTGAAAAAGCCGGACTGCGTCCAGGCGACCAAATCATCAAGATCAATGACCGCTCGGCTCTGGATATTACGACTGAAGAAGCGGTCAGGTTGATCAGGGGCCCCAAGGGAACAGAGGTTAACTTGAGCATCCGGCGACCGGATGTTTTTGAGGAAAGGGAGTTCATCCTCACCCGGGCAGTGATCAAAATTCCTTCAGTCAGCTGGGAGTTGATAGATCAAGATATTGCCTACTTCAAGATTCATCATTTTCATGAAGGACTGGTTCGTAATTTCCAAGCAGCTGCCGGAGAGATACTCAAGAGTTCAGCCAAGGGATTAATACTTGATCTAAGAAATAATCCGGGGGGCTATCTTGAAGTAGCGGTGGACGTAGCTGGCTGGTTTTTGAATAGAGGTGATCTGGTGGCAATTGAAGAGCTTGGATCTGGTCAAAAAGAAGAGTTTTATGCTCAAGGAAATGCCAAGCTTTCTCATTATCCAACAATTATTTTGATCAATCAGGGGAGTGCCTCCGGTTCCGAGATATTGGCTGGTGCGCTTAGGGACAACAGGGGAACAAAAATGGTCGGCGAGCAGTCTTTTGGCAAAGGATCAGTCCAGCAAACGTTTAATCTAAGAGACGGCTCGCTGGTCAAGATCACTATTGCCAAATGGCTTACTCCGGATGGCCACTTGATCGAATCAGATGGACTTGAACCGGATGTCACGGTTGAAATGAACTTTGAAGATTTCTTGGAGAGCGGGCAAGATCCTCAATTAGACAAGGCTTTAGAAATATTAAAAGAAACCATTAATTAAGATGAAAGTAATTCTTAATCAAGATGTTCCCAAGTTAGGCCTGAAGGGAGAAGTAAAACAAGTTTCTGCCGGGCACGCCAGAAATTATTTAATCCCGAAAGGGTTGGTCAAGCCAGCCAATAAGGTTAATCTGGCCGAGCTGGCTCGAACCCAAGAAACCCGCGCTAGGATTCAGCGAGAGCGATTGGCTCAAGCTGAAAAACAGGTCAAAAGTTTGGCGGGTAAGACCTTTAAGATATTGGTTGAAGCAGGGGAGAAGGGCCAATTGTTTAAGTCGGTGGACTCAGCTCAGATAGCCCAAGTATTGACAGAAGAAGGTTTTTCTGTTGATAAAGAGAAAATAATGCTTGAATATCCAATAAAAAAACTAGGCCAGTTCGATGTTTCCATCAAACTGACGCCAGAGTTAGTTGCCAAAACAAGAATTGAAATTAGCGAACGTTAAGCACTTGGACAGTTCTTTGTTGTCCATCAAATCCAATTTTTCGCCGCATCTTGAACTCAACAACTCCCGATCTGGAAGCGTACAGAGTATCGTCTCGGCCGATTCGAACGTTGCGGCCAGGAATGAATTTAGTGCCACGCTGCCTGATCAAAATCATGCCTGGCTCCACTTTTTGACCACCAAATATCTTTACCCCGAGTCGTTTTGATCGAGAATCACGAGCATTACTAGTTGCTTTTTTAGATGCTTTTTTAGCCATGACAATGTTTCATTATAATTCAATCAACGTTCTTTGTCTAGATTATGTTTGCTGATCTTAAAAAAAGAATAGGAATGGATCCGGGTAAATGGAAAACGATGCTCTTGATCTTTTTAATAGCCTTCTTGTCATTTGGCCTTGGCTATCTTTTCGCTTCTTATCAAACACAAGAACCGCTAATAATAGAAGATTTCACTCTTTAAGACCTTCGCCTCCGTGGAACTTCTGATGAAGCTCTTTGAGCCTCTTGTTGGTAACATGAGTATATATCTGGGTGGTGGCTATGTTTTGGTGTCCCAAGAACTCTTGAACTGTTCGCAGGTCAGCTCCTTGATTCAACAAATCGGTGGCGAAAGAGTGTCTCAAGGTATGAGGCGTTGTGCTCATCGGCAGCCCGGCCCGAAGGACATATTTTTTGATTATGTTCTCAACAGAACGATCAGTTAAACGGCCAATCTTGACCCGAGGTGATTTTTGATTGATGAAGAGGGGACCGTCCATTGCTTGATTGGGACCAGTCAATTTATCACGGACCTCCAGATATTTTTTTAGCCACCGGACTGACCTGGCCGAGAAGTAGACCGTTCGAGGATAACTGCCCTTGCCAACAATTCCTAGCTCAATTGACTGGTCGAGACGATCATCTCTGAATTGATTTCTGTTCAAAGAGGTTAGCTCACTTATACGCAAACCGGTTGAGAAAAGAACTTCAATAATGGTGCGGTCACGAAGCCCCATAAAAGTAGCTGTATTTGGGCCCTGAAGTAACTTTGAGACCTGTTCTAATTTCAAAAAGTTTATCTTTTTATCCTTTTTCTGCTTGGCCAATTCTATTTTTTCCGATGGAAGAGACTCTATATCTCGGGCAGCAAAAAAGTTAAACATAGCCCTCAGGGCGATCAGATAATAGTTTTGGGTGACTTTTTTAAGTGTTCGACCGTTCTTATCAATGGAGCGAGCCAAAGAAACACGATACTGCCAAATGTGGCTTGAATCAAATTCATGGGGCTTGAGGTGAGAGAGACGATTGTTTTCCAACCAAGATGAAAATTTTTTTAGAAAGCGCCCATAATTTTCTTGAGTTTTGTTAGATAAACCCTTTTCAACATCTATCCAGTCTAAAAAGTCCGGGATATGGTCTATTATAGTCTTCTGACTTTTTTCCATATTATACTTCGGTTAATCTACATTATGCGAAGCTAACTCACAAACCAGATACTACTCCCTCTCGTCAGGAAGTCAACCCCCGAGAATGCTATTCAAAGGACCCGGTAGGCCTTTTTAAGCCGCTCTATTGTCTTATCCGGTCCCAGAACCGAGGCAACCTCAAAAGGGCCCGCCGAGTTCTCTTTTCCGGTCAAAGCAACCCGAACTGGCCAGAGCAAGGTCCCTCTGTCCCCCATCTGATTCGCTAAGTTCAAAAGCGTTTCCGTAATCTTCTCTAAAGACCATTCTTTCTTTAATGCCGACAAACTTTTAATTGACTTGTCAAGAGATTCTTTTATTTCTCTCTTATCTTTATTCTTCCAGATAAGAAGTTGGGAGGGATAATCTATCTCTTTCTTAAAGAAATAATCTGTTAACTCGGTGATCTCGGAAAGTATTTTGAGTCTTTCTTGATAAAGGGCGATGATCTTCTCAAGATAATTCAAAGACATGATCTCTTTTGTTTCTTTGACCTGATACTGGTGGGCGTTTTGGGGATCTGGTTTCAGGTAGCCGGCTTCGATCAAATAAGGAAGACATATCTTGGCTAATACCGGCAGCGGTTCTTGTCTAATATAATGGCCATTCATCCATTTCAATCTGGTTACATCAAATATCGCCCCAGATCTCTGAATCTTCTCTAAGCTGAATTTCTCAATCAACTCTTTCTGATCATATATCTCCCGATCTACTCCCTCGTTCCACCCCAACAAGGCGATGAAGTTGAAAAAAGCCTGGGGTAGATATCCTATCTGGCGATACTCGCTCATAGCCACCACCTCTTCTCGCTTGCTTAGTTTTTTTCGACTGGCGCTAAGCACCAAAGGCAGATGGGCAAAATGGGGAATATTCATCTCCAGAAATTCGCCGATCAGTATTTGTTTGGGAGTATTTGAAATGTGGTCGGCGCCGCGAATAACGTGGGTGATCTTCATTAGGTAGTCATCGATCACGACGGCCAAGTTGTAAAGTGGCTCCGTTAGACTTTTGGCAATAATGAAATCACCCAATTCCGATGACTGAAACTCTGTCTTCCCACATATTCGATCATCAAACGAAATCACTCTTTTTTTTGGAGTTTTGAGCCTAATCACCGAATTTTCTCCTTTTTTTATCCGGTCGGCCGCTTCTTTTGGCTCAATTTCATGGCAACGACCGATATAGCGGGGAGCTTTCCCCGAACTGGCTTGATATTCTCTTTGGGCCGTCAATTCTTCACGAGTACAAAAACAATAATACGCTTGTCCTTTGTCCAGTAATTTTTGGATGTACGGCTCATAAATATCCAGCCTCTCGGTTTGCCGATAGGGGCCAAAGGCGCCCCCTCGATCTGGACCCTCGTCCCAGTCTATTCCAAGCCAGGTCAGATGATCAATGATGTCTCTCTCCCATTTCTTTTTTGATCTCTCTCGATCGGTGTCTTCTATTCTTAAGACAAAAGAACCCTGTCTTTGTCGCGCAAAAAGGTAGTTGAATAAAGCCGTTCTGGCTGTTCCAATGTGCAAAGGACCGGTCGGCGAAGGAGCCAACCTGACTCTCACTTTATCGGGGGCGGCTAATTTCAGTTTTCCATCGCTCATTTCAAGGTTAGATAACTAAATATATATTCAGCAATAATTCGAGCCGCTCGAGGGCGTCCGAAAATGCGGGCGGCTTCTCCCCTTTTCTGAAGCGATTCTCGGTCGCTAAAGGCATGCTGTATAGATTTAAGAAAAAAATGAGGAGTGAAGTTGTTTTCTTCAATCACTTGAGAGCCGTAAAGAGCAAAGGCATAGGCATTCTTGATCTGATGATTGGCGGCTGAATTAGCCAGGGGCACAAGAATGCTTGGCTTGCCAAAGGCCGCTATTTCAAAGATGCTTCCCGCTCCGGCTCGGGAAACCACCAGATCGGCCGATTGGTAGGCGTTGCCAATTTCCCAGTCGTTCAAGAACTCATATGGATGATAAGACTTTGAAAACTTTTCGTCAACGGATATCTTCGTCGCTATCCTTATCTCCCGGAAGTCCGGTCCGCAATGATGAATAACTTCAAATTGTTCCAGTAGGGGCTGAAGAACATCAACGACTGCGTTATTAATGACTCTGGATCCTTGAGAGCCGCCCAAGATGAATATAACCGGCTTGTTTGATAGTATGCCCAGCGTTCTTCGGGCTTCGGCCGGATCACGACTAAGCAGCTCTTCTCGGATGGGGTTTCCGACCGCAATATATTTACCTTGATTCTCTCTCTCTTTTGGAAAAGAGGTGAAAACCTCTAAAGCCCATCGGGCTCCAAATTTGTTCGCTCGCCCCATGACAGAATCCGATTCGTGAACGAAAAGAGGGGCTTGAAGCATGAGAGACCAGACAACCGTCGGAAAAGAACCATATCCACCTTTGCTAAAAACCAAATCGGGAGAAATAAAGAAAAGATAAAAAAACGAAAGAACGAAACTAATTGGAATTCTGAATAAAACATCGATAAAATTGCGCCAAGAAAAATATCTCCTGATCTTTCCGCCGAGGGTGAATTTTGTCTTGACTCCTTCTTTTGGCAGCAGCATGGCCAAGTTCTCTCGTGGCCCGATATAATAAAAACTAAACAAACTCTCTCGATCAATTTTCTTTATTTCTCTGATAATGGCGATGATCGGAAAAATATGCCCCCCGCTTCCGCCGCCGGTAAAAACTACTTTTATTTTCTTTTTTTTATTTTTTTGAATCATTCAACAAAAATCCGAGACCAATAAGTTGAGTCGCCAAGGCAGATCCCCCAAAGCTGATAAACGGCAGAGGTATTCCCGTCAAAGGCATCAGGCCAATGTTGGCTGCAATGTGGACAAATGCTTGAGCGGTAATCCAAATAGTCACCCCAATGATCAATAGTTGGCGAAAGCGATCTTCCTGGGCAAGGGCTAATCGGAAACCAAGCCAAGCCAAGACAATAAAAAGAACTATGATCAAGGAAGTCCCGATGAATCCACCCTCCTCCCCTATTATAGCAAAGATCGAATCACTTATGGAGTGAGGCAGAAAACCAAACTTCTGGCGACTGAATCCCAATCCCAACCCAAACAACCCCCCCGAGCCGATGGCATAAAGCATCTGCCTAATCTGATAGCCGCCGGTCATCGGCGCTTCGCCTGGATTTAAAAAGGTCAACAATCGAGTCAATCGATAAGTCGAGAATTTTGTCAGCAGAAAAAATGCCCCGGCGATCAGGGCCGCCAGAAGAAAAATATTTCCCAATGGAATTCCAGCGGTGAAATACATTCCTATTCCGATCACGACAATCACGGCTAAAGTACTCAAATCCGGCTGCATGACCATTAAGGTTCCAACTAATAACATAATGGCAACAAAAGCCATAAAGAGTTTTCGATATTCATTTCTTTTGGTAAATTGGCTGGCCAGGTAGGCAAAGTAAAGAATAAAAGTTACTTTCAACAACTCGGCTGGCTGAAAAGAGACAATGCCTAAATCTAACCAACGACGGCCACCCCCTAAAACTCTGGAAAAAGGGGGCAAGAACAATAAGATCATTAAAATTAAATTGGCGCCGAAAAGATACGGCGTAATCCTCTTAAAGCGATCAAGTGGAATTTTGAAGGCAATAAACCCCAAAATCAGTCCAACCAAAAGACCATTTAACAACTGACGTCTTAGATAATAGAAACCATCTTGAAGCTTGGCCAGGGCCGTTGGAGCCGAAACGGTAGTTAAAAAGAAAAGACCGATGACCAACAAAGCGAAAACAATGCCCGCGATAGCCAATCGAATATTTCTATTTTTTTGATTGTTTTTCTTCATTTATTTTTTTGACCCAAAAAGAAAAACTATTTCCCCGCTCTTGATAATTTCTAAATCTGCTAAAACTGACCGATGCTGGCGAAAGCAGGCAAATGCCCACCTGAGCCAATGTTTCATAGGTATACCCGACCGTCTCTTCCATTTTCCCCCATCACCTTGATTCGAGGTCCACTTTTGTTCCTAGACCAAGAAAGTCCTTCCCGATCCGGGCTTAAAATCAACACTTTCTTGTCTTTAAACTGCTCGATCAGCATCAATGACTATACCTTTAATTTTATAATCTAAGCAAAGTTGACTGATTAAATCTAAATGATATGGCTGGGAGCTGAAAAAGAATCGATGGTTTTGACCTTTCTTAATTCTTTTCTCAATGTCTTGATTTTTTTCTAAAAAATCTTTTATCTTTCCGACCAAAGCTCGGGCTGGATTAATGATCTTGACGCCTGGGCCGACAATTTCCTGGATAACATCGAGCAGTAAAGGATAGTGTGTGCAGCCTAAAATCATTGTATCAATCTTTTGGTCAGCCAAATAACTCAAATATTCTTGGGCTATCTCTTTGGTGCCAGGTTTATGCATCCACCCTTCTTCAATAATCGGAACGAAAAGAGGACAGGCCTTGAGATAAAGCTGAGTGTGTCTGCTAATCTTCTCTATCTTTCGCGGATAAATTCCGCTGGCAATAGTTCCGGGCGTGCCAATAATCCCAATGCGCCCATTCTGGGTGGTGGTCAAGGCCTCGGCAATACTTGGATTAACCACATCAAAGATGGGCTTGGCGGCGCCTATCTTTAAAAAATCATAAGCCCACGAAGAGGCGGTGTGACAGGCAATTATGATTATTTCGGCCCCTTGTCCGATCAACCATTCAATGTTTTCTTGCGACCATTTTTTGATCAAGCCAGCCTGCTTGGTGCCGTAAGGCAGTCGAGCCGTATCGCCAAAATAGATTATTTCGTACTCTGACAAGAGGGCCAATACTTCTTTGGCGACCGTCAGCCCCCCAACGCCTGAATCAAAGAGGCCAATCATTTTAGAGCAAAATTCTAATGGCTACTCCGATGATAGCGGCGATGAATCCAATCATCCAAAACCTCATGGTAACCCGATGGCTCGGCCAGCCTTTTCCTTCAAAATGATGATGAATCGGAGCGGACAGTAATATCTTTCTTCCGAGAAACTTCTTGGCCAGTAATTGAGCAATCACCGAACTAGATTCCCAAACAAGCAAAAATCCGATAATGGGCAGGACAAAAATAGAATTAGTTAATAAAACCAAAACGGCCAAGGTGGCCCCTAGCCCCATAGTGCCAGTCTCGCCAAGGTAAAAAACGGCCGGCGGAATGTTAAACCATAAAAATGCCAAAATGGATCCAACTAGAACCAGGCTGAAAGCAGCCAAATCATATTGCAGACCGAAAAAAGCAATCACCGACAAAGCGGTGAAAATAATGGCAAAGGTTCCTCCCGCCAGTCCATCCAAGCCATCGATGACGCCGCCGCTGTAAGTGGCAACCATAATAATCATAGATATGGGGATGATCCACCAACCTACCATGATTGACCCCAGCCCCGGAACGGCAATGCTGCTGAGTCCAAGCTTAAAGTAGATCCATCCGCCCACTGCTAATCCGATGAGGGACATTAGGGATATGCGCCATGATAATTTGAGACCACCGCCAACATACCGACCGGTTCCCCTGATCTGAAGGAGGTCATCAAAAAGTCCAACCAAGGAAGCCGCGATGAGCACTACCAGGGGCAGACCAACCCAAGAATCATTCAGGAAATTCCATTTTGTTGGCGCAACGGCATCCCATAAAAAAACAAAAAGGATTACCGCCAACGGAATGATCCAAACGATCAAACCGCCGACCCGAGGCACGCTGGTAGCTTTGCCTGAGTGAAATTTAGAAACAACCTCTAATTTTCGGCCGTCAATGCCCCGATCTTTTTCTTTCTTTCGCCAAAGTTTATGGCGATAAATAAAATTGATAAACTTTGGCATAACAACCATGGCCAAAACAAAAGTAAAAGCCGATAAAAACAAAGCTCTAAAAACAGGTCCAGCGTAAGAAGTTAGTTCAAAGTCCATAATCGTAAGAGTAAAGATAAGCCATCGGCAACCATTCAACTACGGTCATGGTGTCAACAAACCGGTCGTTGGATCCCAAAATGACCACCACCAAATAGACATCTTCCAGCTGGTTTCTTTTAAAAACAGACAGAAGACACTGGTCGGCTGCTGGCAAAAAACCTGTTTTTCCACCCACCAGACTGCGATATTGGTCCAGTAACTGATTATTATTGAAGGCCCGGTGATAAAAAACCCCCGTGCCGTCGTAGATAGGATGACTTTCGGCCATCAAGGCTTCTTGAATCACCCGATATTCTTCTTGTTCCCACAGATGGATGCTCATTTTCGTTAACTCCCTGGCCGTAGAATAATTTTCCGTCTGGTTAATTCCGGTTAGTCCGCTGGCCGTGACGAAAGAAGTCTGGTTCAAGCCCAGAGAACTGGCTTTGCGGTTCATTTCTCGAATAAAAGAAGGCGCTCCCTGGATCTCGGCCAAAGCATGAGCCGCTCCATTATTTGACTCCATAAGAATCAAATAGATCAAATCCCGAACAGTCAGCTGGTCTCCTTCCCTCAAAACACCGGTGTCTATCTGATTAGCCGCTGACCAAGAAATGATGGTTGTTCTATTAAGATCGTACAGATCGACGGAGACCATGGCTGTCATTAACTTAGTAATGCTGGCAATCGGATATGGATGATCGACATTTTTGGCCAAGAGGGTCTTCACTGCCCCACTGGGGTAAACTTCAATAATCGAGGCGGAGCGGGCAGAAATATCTGGTTCCGGGACCGACCAATTTCTAATCGGCTGATAGGCCTCGAGCAGTCTTTCAGCCTGATTTTGACTCCGAGCCATCAATAACTCCGGGCCAACAGCCTGCCAATAAAAATAGTTTTCAATCATTGGCCGGAAAAAGGCGGAAAAGAAAGCAACAATCAAAATCCCCCAAAAGATAAATATCTTTTCACGATGACTGGGAATAAGGATGCCGAAGCTGATTTTTCTTGATTTATTCCCGCCAATGTTCTTTTGAAAAATCTTACCGATCATTTTTGTTTAATTTCAGCCGCAATTCGGTTAATTGCTCGGAAGCAATTGGCGCCGGGGCGCTGGTCATCAGCTCCCGACCTCCTTCTGTTTTCGGAAAAGCAATAACTTCGCGAATGTTTTTCTCGTTTAAGACAATTGATAAAAACCGATCCAGACCGATAGCGATGCCTCCGTGAGGCGGAACCCCATAACTAAAAGCCTCTAATAAATGTCCAAAATTATTGGCTATCTCCTCGTCTCGATGGCCCAGGATCTGAAAAACAGCTTGAAGCATTTCTGGCCGATAAGTTCTTAGACTGCCCCCGCCTATTTCTGAACCATTCAACACTAGATCATATTGAAAAGCCTTGATCTGACCAGGAGCTCGTTTAATTTCATCAATGTTTTCATTCTGAGGCCGGGTGAACGGATGGTGAACCGGAGCCCAGCCGGCCCGATTGGTTTGTTTTTCGAACATTGGGAAGTCAACCACGAAAGCAAAAGCTAATTCTTGGTCGTCTTGGCGGGAACGAAGATCGGGTCGATCGCTATGATATTTTTTCATCACTTCGCCATAGGTCAGTCGAGGAAAAGGAAAATCTTTTATCTTTTTTTCAGGAAAGACTTTTTCGACCAGTTGTTTGAACAAATCCTCAATCAAAGATAAAATATCTTCCTGTTCGATAAATGACATCTCGATATCCAGTTGAGTAAATTCAGCCTGTCGGTCGGCTCGAAAATCCTCATCTCGAAAACAGCGGGCAATCTGGAAATATCGCTCCACGCCAGCGACCATCAACAATTGTTTGTATTGTTGAGGGCTTTGAGGCAGGGCGTAGAATGAACCTGGATAGTGTCTGGAAGGAACAACAAAATCTCGGGCTCCCTCGGGAGTAGATCGGGCCAATATCGGCGTATCTACCTCTCGAAAACCATTCTCAACCAGAAAACAGCGAGCCAGATGAAATATCTGGTGTCTGGCCGATAGATTTCGTTGCAACCTTGGTCTTCTTAGGTCCAAATAGCGATATTTCAGACGGATTTCTTCATTCAGCCCATACCCATCTCCCTTTAATTCAAAGGGCGGAGTCTCGGCTTGACTCAGAACTTTTATCTCTTCCGCCTGCATTTCAATCTTTCCGAGAAAAGAATCGTGATTAATCATGCTTTCGGGTCTTTCTGAGATTTGACCGGCTATTTCAACCACCCACTCCGATCTCAATTTATGGGCCTGATCGATCTTTTTGGAACAAAACACCTGGATAATCCCAGTTCTATCCCTTAAATCAACAAAAATAACCTGGCCGTGATCCCGGCAGCCGTTTACCCACCCAGATACCCGGACCCTCTGTCCGATATATTCAGACGCCTGGGCCACAACAATTCTTTTCATCTTTAGGATAATTTCTCTTCAATTGCTTTGATTATCTCTTCCGGATCGTGATTCGCTTTGATGATGTAATCATCAACACCTAATTTTTTCACTGCCTTTTCGGCTTCCGGATTGTCGTAATTAGAGAAAACAATTATGGGAAGATCGTTCAGGGATTTGTCTTCCCTGATCTTTTCCAGAAAATAGATGCCATTTTTATTTGGCAAAATAATGTCCAAAATAACCAGATCCGGCCTTTCGCCCATGATCATCTCAATTCCTTCTTCGGCGGTCCGAGCCACTTTCACCTTAAAGCCGGCCCTTTCGAACTTTTCCTCGTACATTCGAATAAGCGTTTCTTCATCTTCCACCAAAAGGATCTTTTTCATTCTTGTTTTTTCTTAATTTTATTTTGAAGGCTTCTCAAGAAATCACGGGCGACTTCCTGCCCGCCCAATCCAAAAGCCAGACCAAAAGAAAGAACTAGAAAATAAATCAGCCCCTGAAATAAAATAATTGTCATTTCGGGAGCAATGCCTACCTGCTTGAGAATAACTAAAATGGCCAAGCCCCAGATGGCCCATCGAGATATCTTTTCAGCGATAAAAGCATAGCTGCTGTCTATCCAGTCAATGGATATCCTGATAACATTGCCGGCCATGTCAGTCAAAATGGCGGCGGAGATAAAGATTAGAATAGCGATTAATAAGTTAGGCAGCCAGCGAACAACACTCATTAAAAAAGCGGCCACATTCGAAAAACCGAGAGCCTCGATCGCCATGGCCATAAAAAGAATTATTAAGATCCATCTAACTACCCAACCGGCCGCATCCGAAAGGCCGCTTTTAATCCCGGATTTCTCTAGACCTTGCTTCCAGCTGTTTTTCTTAAAAAGATGATCGACGTGCATTTTCTTTAAGATCCTAGTTGCTAATTTGCCCAGCCAGAAAGCAACCAGACAACCGATCAAAAAAATAACCAGAATAAAAAACAAAGAAGGCAGCTGTTCTAAGAACGAAGACAAAATTCGGGTGATTATCTCTTGTAAATTTAATTGCGCCATCGCTTTATAATTAACGTTAACCAGTTAATTTTAACAAATAAAGGGGGCTCTATCAATTAAAATATCGCTCATAAACAGCCACTACTTGAGAAAAGACCTCTTCTTTCAGTTTTTCTCCGTCAATAAGCTCTATTTTATCAAACTCCTGGAGTATCTTTTCATACCCGGCCCAAACCTTTCGCAGGATCTTTGTTTCTTCGAAAAGTTCAAAACCAAAACGACTTTGCTTGATCCGATTAAAACATGTTTCCGGGCTGGCTTTAATCAATAGAACCAGATCCGGATAAAGAAATGGCTTATTAATTAATTTCAGCCACTCCCAGTCATCTATCTCGGTAGAGCCAAAGGCAATAGTTGAGAAAAAATATCGATCGGTGACAACGGTCACCCCCTGCTCTAACAAAGGCAAGATCTCTTTTTTTAAATGATGAGCTCGATCAGCCGCGAAAAGCAGTTGCAGACATTCTGGACTTGATTCCCAATCGTGAGTTAGCTGCCCTCGAACCAGTCCACCGATTAGGCTGTTGGTTGGCTCTTTGGTGAGGTGAACGGCTCTCCCCTTCCGGTTTAAATGATCAACCAATTTGGCCGCTTGAGTGGTTTGCCCCGAACCGTCCAACCCCTCAAAAGCGATAAATTTACCCTTTTCTTTAGTCATAATAACTCATTTTACTATAAAAACTTTTTTCGGCAATTTGCTTCTCGATCATATTTTTGATATTATCTTTGATAGTTGAATAATTCTTTATAGCATGAGTTGGAAAAAGGCTCTCTTTTTTATTTCTTTGTTCTTAATCTTGACTCCCCGGTTTCCAGTTGAATCGAACGAACCATCGATTGAGCTTTATTTCTTCTGGGGAATGGGTTGTTCTCACTGTGAAAACCAAAAAGTGTTTTTGGCTGAATTGGCTGAAGAGTATCCAGAATTAGTCATTCGGGATTTTGAGGTTTATCGGAATCGGAAAAACCAGGAACTTTTCCAGAAAATGGCCGCCGCTTACCAGGTGAATGTCCGCGGAATCCCAATAACCTTTATCGGAGACAAAGTTATTACTGGCTTTGAAGGCGTCCGAACCACTGGTCGGGATATTAAAAATATTGTTGAAAATTGTTTGATCCAAGAATGCCCCTCTCCTTTGGAAAGAATTTCCGGTGACCAAGCATTGCCCATCGAAAAGGGTGATTCCGCTCTGGATGATACTTTATTCGAGTTAAGTTTATTCGGCCGGGACATAGGCATATCAGCCGAGTCTTCTCTGCCCTGGCTGGCCATCGGACTTGGCTTAATTGACGGCATAAATCCTTGCACTCTCTCGGTTTTGTTCTTCTTGCTAACATATCTTTTGGCCATCGGCTCAAGAAGAAAAGCCGTGAAGACAGGCCTAATCTTTGCTTTAACTGTCTTTGCGATCTACCTTATGTTTATGCTCGGTATTTTAAATCTAATTACCCTGATCGGAGTCGTTTATCGGATCAAAATATTTGTGGCCATTATTGTTTTGGTCGCTGGGTTGATTATGCTGAAAGACTTTTTTTATTACGGTCGCTGGATCTCATTGGAAATTCCAAACAAAACCAAACCAGCCATTAAAAAATTAATCCAGAAAGGCACTATTCCTTCGGCTATTATCCTGGGTGCATTGGCCTCGCTGGTAGAGATTCCTTGCAGCGCCGGCATTCCCTTGGCCTACACAATTGTTTTGGCCCAACAGCAAATAAGCGGCCTGGCGGCTCTTCCTTATTTGGTTGCCTATAACTTCTTCTACATCGTTCCCATGCTAATCATCATTGGCCTGGTCGCCTTTGTTTTACTGAAAGTTGATCAAGCCGAAGCTTGGCGTCTCAAGTTCAGAAAGTACATGAGATTAGTTTCGGGAATAATATTGTTGTTCTTGGGCATTTCTCTATTAATGGGCTGGATGTGATATGAGCATTTTAAGCAAAATATTGGCCGGTAATACTATTTATTATCCCGGATGCCTGACCAAGTTCGTCGCGATAGACCTGCAAGCCAAGAACGAGAAGTTATTAAGAAAGATAGGAATAGATTTCATCTCCCTATCCGAGCTTGAACTTTGTTGCGGATCGCCAGCTCTTAAAGCTGGCTACCCTGAAGATTTCCATCATCTAGCCAAACAAAACCATAAACTGCTGACCGACCACGGTGTCACCAGGATCATTACCAACTGCCCGGCCTGTTTTATGATTTTTACCAAAAATTATTCAGAGGTCCTTGGTTCAGTTTGGAAAATTAAAGTAAACCACACCAGCCAGGTTTTTTACCAGACATTCATTGAAAAAAAGATTAAACTGAACCCTCGTCATGGCCGGGTCACTTATCATGACCCATGCCATCTTGGCCGCCAAATGGGCGTCTATAATGAACCTCGAGAACTAATCAAAGGATGCGGTTACGATTTGTTAGAGATGCCATACAGCCGTCGAGACAGTAGATGTTGCGGAGGCGGAGGCGGAGTTTACTCCAATGAACCAGAGTTAGCCAATCGAATCTCTCAAAGTCGGATTGACCAAGCTGCTTCAACAAAGGCTGAAATATTGTGCACGGCTTGCTCGTTATGCTATTTGCACCTTCGTCAAAATAGTTTGACTTCCAAAAACAAGATTAAAGTGATGGAATTAACAGAATTACTGGAAGATTCTATTAATTATGAACGAATCGAATAATTTTATTGTTTCAGAAAAACGAGTGGCCATGCAAAGGGTTTTTGACGATTATCGACGAAAAAGAGGACGAGCTCTTCACGATCAGGGACTAGATTATGACGAATATCGTCAGCGATTATCGGAAATAAAAACTGGAGCCATAAACAATATTAAGGCTTTGCAAGAAAAAGCCATTGGCGTCCTGAAAGATAATGGCATCAATGTTTTTTTAGCCAAGGATAGTCAAGAGGCTCGCGAGATAATCAATCGTCTCTTGATGAACAAAGAAAAAATTGTCAAAGCCAAAAGCAATGTCTTTAATGAGATCAAGATTAATGGATTTTTATCTGATAAACAAGTGACCGAAACCGATCTTGGTGACTTTATTGTTGAAATGGCCGGAGAGAGCGGAGTTCATCCTGTTTTGCCGGCAATTCATCTTTCAGCCGAGACCATTGCTCGAACAATTAAAGACAAGACCGGCCGAGAAATATCACCTGATCCTGAATCTATAATCTCATATGCTCGCGATATCATTCGAACCAAAATAATGGAAGCCGAAGCGGCCATTACGGGAGCTAATGTCATCACGGCCGATGGACGAATAGTTCTGCTGGAAAACGAGGGCAACATCTCTCTGATCTCCCGGATTCCCAAGACGCATATTATTCTTTCGGGATTTGAAAAAATTGTCCATGATCTTTCTGAAGCCATGAACATTGTTCGGGCTTCGGCTATATGGGGCACCGGACAGTCCTTTCCCAGTTATGTCTCTATTATTTCCGGACCATCCAAGACGGCCGACGTGGAGAATAAATTGATAACCGGTGCTCAAGGAGCCAAAGAGGTCAATTTGATTTTAATTGATAATGGCCGCAGTAAGCTAATAGAAAAAGGGCTGGCCGATCTTTTACACTGCTTAAACTGCGGAGCTTGCCTTAATTTTTGCCCTGTTTTCCATCAGATCGGACAAAAATACGGAGACCGATATTTGGGCAGTCGAGGCATAATTTTCGCCGCCTTTTCAGAGGGTTTCGTTCGGGCCAAAGAGGCCAATTGCTTCGCCTGCACTCTTTGTTCGGCTTGTTATGAAAACTGTCCAATGAAGATCAACTTACCTGAATTAATAAAAAAGGTTCGGGGCTACCTGAATCAAGAAAATATTGAAACCTCGGCCAATCGTGAAATGATCGAGAAGATAAGAAAATTTGGGAATCCTTTTGGGGCAACAAAGAAAGGCGAAGTTCCCGATCAGCTTTATTGTTGCTGATAGGAAACTACCATTTTTGAATTTCTTTGATCACTCGCCTAATAGTTGTTTCAGGAGTTGAGGTTCCTGAAACAATGGCCACTCTTTTTACGTCTTGAAACCATCTTTCATCAAGATCTTTTTCGTCTTCAACGAGGTAGCACCGGCTCTGGATGCTAGCCACTTTGTAAAGGCTTTTTGAGTTCGAGCTTTTCTTGCTGCCGACAACAATAACTAGATCATTTTTCTTGGATAAGCGGATAGCTTCATCTTGTCGTCTTTCAACAATTGGACAGATTGTCATATAAACTACGCATCGACTCCCCAGCCTCTTTTTAAGAATCTTTGATATGCGATCATATTCATCCGCAACTTTAGTGGTTTGAGAAACAAGGCCGTAGGTTTTGTCTTTGTTCAATTTTATCTGAACTGAATCTCGCAGACTATTTATAACGATGGCTCTGTTCCGAGCCCAAGCATTTATGTTTTCAACCTCTTTATGCTTCTTGTCTCCGAAGATAATGATTTCTTGCCCCTGGTCAAGACAATCTTTAACAATTCTTTGCACCTTCATTACTTGAGGACAAGTAGTATCGATAATTTTTAGGTTCTTTTTCTTGGCTTGAATATAGTCTTTGGGTTTAGCCCCATGAGGGGCGAAGACAACCGTTCCCTTTGATAAATTTTTGAAACTTTTTATTTCCTTTACTCCCCTTCTCTGGGACAAACAAATGACTTCCCTATTATGAGCAAGTTTGCCCATAATCAACATCGGCCCAATGTTCTTTTTTTGAAAAACCATACACTGAGCTCTTTGAATGCCAAAACACGGGCCCAAGTGTTTGCTTTTAACAATAATTAGCTTGTTCATCTTATTCAACCGTCACGCTTTTAGCCAGATTTCTGGGCTTATCAACTGAACATCCTCTGGCAACCGCTGTATAATAAGCGATCAACTGCATGGGAATGGTAGACAAAATCGGGGCGAACAGATCACTAATCGGCGGTAAGAAAAAGGTTTCTTTGGCCGCACCAATGATTCTCTGCTTTGAGAAACGTTCCTATCTTCCGCCTATTCTAATAGAATGGTAGCAGCAATAGCGGTCGTCCAGAGTCCATCTTTATTACCTTCGACCGACTGACAGACATGGGTAGTTTTAAAAATCCGGCCACTGGCTTTATAAACTTGTTCCCTTTCATGCCAGGCCAATTTCGGGTCAAATTCTATTCCTAGAGTAGAGGCCAACATCGTGGCAGCTAAATCTTCAGCATACTCACCGGCCAATTCAGCTTTTTGCCCAAAACCATGGTGTTCGGAAAGATAACCATAGTGTTCACTTTCTTTTGGCATGGCAAGACCAATGGCGGCGGAAATTAAACGATTAGGTTCATTGGTTTCGTTTCGAGAAAAAACGCAAAAGGTAATTTGGCCGGGCCCTAAAAGTCTCAGTCCTTCTTCTCGGGGAATAATTTTGCAATTGGGTGGCAAAATACTGGAAACAAAAACTAAATTAAATTTCTCAATTCCGGCATCTCTCAAAGCCAGCTCAAAAGAGGTCAGCTTATCTTTGTGGATGCCAACACCTTTGGTTAAAAAAGCCCTGGTTGGTGTGAACATTGTTGCGCTACTTAGGTTTTGACGACCAAAATAGAGGCGTTTCTGAATTTCTACTTTTAGTTCCCTGCATTGAGCAACACCACCCTTTTCCCCGTCCGAAATTTTTTATGCAATTCAATTTTTGTCTACTCAAGGATTTTTCTTAGTTACGGTTTTAAATTTTTGCCAGCATGGCAATCCTTTTTATTTTATCAATTTAATGCCCAAGCGGCAATTTGGCTACCGCCAAAAATTAGAATGAAAGTCAAAATGCTTCAAGTAATCAAATTAAGCATTTCCGGCAGAACGTCGGCATCAATAGGAAAAGCTTTTCTTAACTGCGTTTCTATTATCTGTTCTACGGTCATTTGTTCCGGCTGAATCAATGTCTCCTCTTCGGGCCCGCTAAAAATCCCTGGCACTACCATCTTGCCGGTGAAAATATTGTAAGAAGAATACAAGTCCCAGCCGATTATAACCAGACCGACGGCCAGCAAAAACATACCCAAAGTCTTTGTAAATTTCATAAAACTATCAATAAATTGTACTATTCAACCGCTTCAGTAACAAAATGACTAGATGGTAGATTAGTTAATTCTTTGTCAGCTGGTCGGTTTTGATTATTTCCAGCTGATAGTTCTTGACCTTTTGAATTTTCTTTTATGATTAATTCTATTGCTGATTTTACCTCCACACAAGAAATTTTGCAAATTTTGGTAGGGGTTTAACAATTTCTGAACTGGTGTCAAAATATATTGCAGAATAAGATTTACTTTAGTATCCTATTTAGATTGCTTGACATGTAAGCTTTCCGCAACCACTACCCCGCCCGCTATTCACTATTTTTTCAAATTACCCAGTGACGCCCCGTTAGAAATTTTTGAAACAACATCTTTTGGCAGTGAGCATCCATTAAAATTTCTAACCGGCGTGGTGGGTTTTTTCAGTGAGTATATTTATTTTAATTAGATTTAGCTAAAAACAATTATCAAATAGTCCTCAAGTTGGAAAAATTCAAACTTGGTTTTTCGGAAAATTGCCGTGTTCTTTTTTCTGCCCAATTCATAGTTTTTGTAGATATTTTTCAAAATTTTTTACTTTGTTCTTCTAATTTTTCTCGCCAAGTTTTAGATATAGTTAAATACTTTAGCCGGTTGCGCGTAACGTATGCGATTATCTGAAGTTTCGCTTGGTGAAATTTGGGTAAGCGAGTGCAACGAGGCGAACCTCATAAGCCGTGTTAAGTGAGCCGAGCGATAGCGAGAGTGCAACGTGCTAACCGAACGAAGTGAGGGAGGGTTTTGAGTTTAGGGGCTCGCCTTAATCCTATTAATATTATCAACAGAAATCCATGCAGACATCGCACCAAATCCAGATTTATCAATTTCAAAGGGTTGGATTTTCTGTGGATTTTTCAAAAAAATTAACATGCAATATTTTTTATCTTTGAACATCTCAAAAAATTCTGAAATATTATCAATACCAAGACCATCGGCTTGACCATATTGATACAAAATTTCTTTAACTTTTTCCGGAGTTAAATCAGAAAATTGAATCACTTTATCGACTTCTGTTTTTATGGTAACAGGTTCACCAGAATCTTTAAAGTAAACAATTTCCCCAGATTTTATTTTATTCCATGGCGAATACTTGGCTTTATACCATCTTGATTCAATTTTCTTTTGACCAGACAGAATTTTTTGAGTCAATCTCCAAGATTTTCTCATTATTGCAACATGTTCCATAATTTAGTTAATTTTTTTGAACTTTATAAAATAATCGAAAGGCGAACCACGTTAAAAAACTCAAAATTTCACTTAACGTTAGGGATATACAAAGTTTTGCGAAGTAAAACAGAGTAAAATTTGGGTGAGGGGCGAGCCGAGCCCCGAACCGTATATCCCTTGTTGTGCGCCCCGAGCGAAACAAAATATAGCAAGGGCGCAACGGGGCGCAACTGGAAGGAGCGAGTTTAAAAAATATTTTTTGTTTTCATTCATCAGAAAGGCTTTCTTCTAATAATTCTAAATTTCATTTTTTATTATCCAATCAATATCCTCTTCGGCTTTTTTTATATTTCTCATTCCTTGACTAACAGGATAATAAACAGGAAATGCTTTTACTTTGTTTCCATTGACATCAATTAATTCATACCTTTTTCTGAATTCTGAAACTTTAACATTTTTATTCAACAAAACAGAGCTAACCTGGTTGCCAAAAGTTATTATAACTTTTGGGCTAATGTAATTTATTTCCTGGTCAAACGAAGCCAAATACCTTTTAAAAACATCTTACCACTTGTAAAATATTCGGCGTCGCTAATCAGTTTTACAGCATTCCATTTTTTATCCCAAACAGCGAGGCAAACACTATTATTTTTTCAAGATTTTCTCTTGTTTGCCTTATGTAATTATCGGTAATAAGAATTTGATTTTTTGAAACAATTTTAACGTAGGCAACGCCGATTACATTGGGTTTGCCAGCGTCATCAACAGTAGCAAAAGCTAAAGGATTTTCTCCAATCAATTTTTTGGTTTCGGAATTGATTTCTACCATATTATTTAGTTGAACTATGAACCTGGGGAAACCGACCAGTAAGTAGACATTAAGAGGTCGTATGCTTTTTTGCCATCCTAATATGTAGAACTGTTGGGACTGGCTGAAACACTAATCCAACCAAGGGGACTGATGGGGGTTGTGCTTGCTAAACCAATCTGTACTTTATCTTTTCCTCCGGACCATCTTATTTGATATATAATGCCTTGGACAAAAGTTTCCTTCCTTTTGGAGACACAACAGTAACAGTAGAAACGGTTGCTGAGGCAAAGTTGGCCGCAACCAACTTATTGGAATTCATCAAGACAGTGTGCGGTTGGTAAAGGTTCCTGTGCAAGCATCTGACCAGCCGGTGAAGATGTAGCCGCTGGCGGGAGTAGCAGTCAAAGCAATGGTCGACCCGCTGGTAAAATTAGCATAGCAGGTTGCACCGCAACTGATGCCAGAAGGACTGCTGGTGATAGTACTACCCGCCGGCAACTATGTTTTTAGAAAGGAATAATCGGTATGTAATTGCCTCGCGCTCTTACAAAATTAGCCGTTACCGATCGATTTGAATTCATTGTAACAGTACAGGTAGCAGAGGTTCCCTTACAGGCACCTGACCAGTCAGCGAAGGTGTAGCCGCTGGCGGGAGTAGCGGTCAAAGCAATAGTTGACCCGCTGGTAAAATTAGCATAGCAGGTTGTTCCGCAATTAATGCCTGAGGGCGAGCTGATAACGCTGCCCCCTGCCGTTATATTTTTGGAAACAGTAAGTGTGTATTGAGTAACAACTGGAGAGGTAATGCTGAAATAATTATCGCTGTAATCGGCGGTGCAACTTGGATAGCCATCGGCTGATTGGATAGCGATTTTTGCCCTATCGGTTAATCTTTCGTTAGCTGGAACATTCCAAGTAAATGTTGAGGGACTGGCAGGAACATTCGAGGCTATTAGCCTGCCGCAAGGAGCACAACAATTCGGACCAACAAGACAATCACAGACTATTTCAGGTTCACCTCTATACGAAGCAACCAAATAAATATTTACTCTGTTTATTCCTGTTGATCTCCAGGATATATTGTTAGACGTTCCGGAAATCCACCTTTCCCCTCCGTTAGGAGAAAGAACAGTGATGGATGAAGCAGGTACAGCTTTTTGACAACAACAGGTTTTGCCTATGCCGACTAATTTGGCAGGTGCATAACAATCAAGAGTGTATCCAACATTTAATTCTCCAGCCTTACACCCCATTTCAGCAATTGGAGTAACTGACCAACCGCGGCAGTTTCCGGTTAAATAACCTTTGGCTTTACAAACATCATTACAGGTGGTTGGATAATTACATTGAGCACACATCTTTACATATTCACAGCCTGGATATTGACGCTCTAATTCAAGTGCTGCCTTAATACATTCATCTATATTGCTACCACAGGCTGGGGCAATCTCAGGACAAGCAGTTGGGACGGCAGTTATTTTTACCTCCACAAAGCGGGGTGTAGTATATGCTCCTTCTAAAAAACCATCAACTTTTCTTCCATGAACATAGCCACTATAAGTATATGTCCCGGCTGTTGATTCCGAAAAAGTAAAGGTTTTGGTACAAGTAGTTGCCCAGTTACAACCTTGCCAATGCCATCTTCCTTGATAGAAAGCATGGACACCACTTACCCCCTGGTTGTCTTTGGCATTAACGGTCAGAGTAATGCTTTCTCTTACTTTAGCTGTAGTTTTATCAACCGAAAGGGTGCCTGAAACAGGATCTTCAGCCGATGGCTGGATTATTTTCTCGATCACGCATTTTCCGTCTTTACAAACACATTGAGAGTCGGTGGGCGGTAAAACTTGCGGACAATTTCTTGCAAGCTTTTTACTCATGCAAAATGCTCCACACCAAACACAATCAGCATTAGATTGACACTGAATTTTTTGCAACTGGGCCAGTTGTTCTAGAATGCGCTGGATTGGTTGAATTAGCTCAGTTATCTGGGCCCGAAGTTCTTCTACCGTTTGAGCTTTGGCCGACCTGGGATAAAAACTAAAGGCCAAAACAGCAACAAGCAAAAGAGTAGCGCCTAAAATAATCTTTTTAGAGCTCATGTTTTTATTTTGTTAATTATTTGTTTTATTAACAGTAAAACAACCTTCTTTATTGTACCCTCGCAGAAACCTCTGTCAATAGATAAACTTATCAACGTCAAAAGGATTTAGAAATATCAGGTTTTAAAAGAAGTAGAAATGTCAGGTTTCTTAATTAAGAAACTGTCACTTCTTCTCTGGTGGGAGAAGGCATATTGATGGGAAGGTTTCTCCGGGGATGGTCTTTGCCAAGCTTGTAGAGTTTTCTCTCTTTCTTTCCTGGGGCAACAATAACCCAGGATTGATTGTTTTGTTTCTGGGGCTTGGCTGGCAGGACTTTGTAATTTAAATACTTGCCTCTTGGACAGAACCAGAGAAAATTATCTAATCTTTTTTCAATTAAAACCCTATCTTTGGGAAGAATAGCGGCTGGCTGGTCTTTTAAAAGCTGATACCATTGGTTGTTAAATCTAATAGTGAAGTCATTATGCACTGCTCCTTAGGACTGACGAGAAAGAATGACTGGCAACTGTTTTTTCTCTTTCTGGCTAAGCTTGCGATGAAGATTGGTTCTCTTGGTTGGTTGAACAAGGTATTTGTCATCAAACCAGGGCAGAAATTCTTGTTTAAGGAACTTGTTAGCCGCTTTAATGTCAGAAATATTGTTTAATCTCAGCTCTTTGATTAATCTATCCTGAAAGGTATTAAAGAGACGTTCTATTCTGCCTTTGGCCTGAGGACTATGAGCAGTAATGGGCTCTATTGATAGCTCTCTCATTTCTCTCTGAAACTGGATAAGTATCTCTTCATCATCTGGGGCTGAAGCAAGATTGTTGTAGTAAGTCCAAAGTTTGTCCAAATAGATAGATCTGGGCTCGCCATGGATTAAGAAATATTCCTGCCAAAAGGCAAACACTGGAAACATTCCTTCATCATTAATAAACTTAGCTTGAGCAACAATCCCGGTGGCATCATCAATGGCTGCTAACAAGCAGCAGGATGGATCTTTCTGTTTAAACCAATGCTCATAGGAGCCACCCAAACTGCCCCTTTCTCCATAATGATTTTACGAGCTCTCCGGCTCGCTCCGGTAATCTGCTTTTCTGCGTTCCTTGGGCTTCCATAGACCCTCCTGGGTCATTATCTGTCTAATGGTCTTGGGGTCATCGGTTAATACCACGCTTTTCTTCAAGTTTCTCTTGAGCATGAGTTGGTTTAAAATCAGGATAACGACGGCAGAGAAGAGCCACTATCTTTTGTCTCTCTTTATCTGGTAAGCGGTGATGCTTGACTAAACTTCGCTCAAAATGGTGGTATTTGCTGGCTGATTTGGCGGTTCGTAAACTTGAAAAGTTTACCTGTTTTGAAAAACAGAAGCCGATTTTTTTCTTTCGCCTTTGGTGAAAGGCAAAGCGAGATTTCATTAAATTGTCGATGTAAAGCGTTGCCTTTTTCAAAATAATTAAGGAGTAAAAATTATGATCCAATGCTTCATCTATTGCCGAAAATCCACAGAGGAAGAAGAAAGACAAATTTTGTCTATTGAAGCGCAACTTGCCGAGCTTCGGGAATTTTAGCATGGAATCCCGATAGATTAGCCAGAAATTCAATAGACGGCGGCAAAGTGATTTGCTTGGTTGATACCGGAAAAATTACCTCGCTAAAATTTCCCACATTTTGGTTTGAAGCGACACCGCAAGGAAAATTTATGTTAAGTGTCGCTTTCGGGCAAGCGAAATACTACACCGACAATTTGAGAGAAAACATTTTGCGCGGTATTCGGCAGAAAATCAGGCGAGGCGAACTTTTGGCAAAAGCCCCGCTCAGATATTTCAACGAACCTCGTTTGAGAACTATTGGACCGAATAAAAAAACTTTTAACAAAATAAAAGAAGTTTTGCGGGCTTTTGCCACCGGAAACTACACCTTGTCGCAAATCAGAGACAAAATGTTTTCTCTTGGCTTGGTTGGTCCGAAAAGTGGAAAGAAAATGCCCCTTTCGTCGGTTGAACATATTTTGAAAAATCATTTTTACTTCGGCTTGAACCGCCAAATCAGCCAGCAAAAACTTTCAATTGATTTCAAAAAGCCCTTTGATTTTCTCGCAAAACTGCCCGCCGAAGCGAGGGGCGAAGCCCCGAGCGAGGCGGCTAATTCAATATGGTGGACCCGGGGAGATTCGAACTCCCGACCTCCACATTGCAAATGTGGCGCTCTGCCAACTAAGCTACAGGCCCCGGCCAAAAGTGCTCAAACTAAACCAGTTCAAACTTTCTCCGTTATCTTACCAAATTTAATTCATAAATCAAAGAGGAAAAATCTCAAACG
>CAZUSP010000001.1:33494-54043 GCA_964623505.1 uncultured Candidatus Saccharibacteria bacterium | reverse complement strand
ATGACCCGCAGCAGCCATTGCTGATAAAAAATAATGTTGCTTCTGATCTCGTTTTCTGTCCGGGGCTGATCATAAGGCGGACGAATAGCTTCTGGTTTTGGTTCTTGTTCCGGCTCATCAATCATCTTTTCCGGTTGATCAGCTTCGTCGGCCGGCTTAACCGCCCTAAAAGCAACCGTCTTTTCCGGCTCAATATCATTGAGCCAGTTGACTGACCGAACCCGCAAAGAATAATGACCGGCCGGCACACTGACCGGATATGACCAGCTAAAGCCCTGGCCCACTCTTGTTTGGGGCCTGGCCTTCTGCCAGCCCGACTGATTCAGACTGATTTCGACCGACTGAATCGAGGAATCGCCCTTGTCCACGCTCACCCCGGTCACCAGATGGGGCTGATCAGCCAAAATCTCCTCTTCGGGCAAGGGAGAGGTGATGGTTGTTAATGGATCAGGGCGGACAACCGGCTCCGAAGTTCTCCCGCCGGCCCGGCACCAGACAACATTAGACATTGGCGAGGGATTGCTGCCGGCATCAAAGGCCTTCATGGCCAGAAACCAGGTTTGGCCCGGAGCAAGACTGGTCACTAACCCCTGAGTGGAAGCTGCTCCCCAGCTCTGGGGAAAGACAGAGACCGATCCATACTGTCCGGCGGTAAAACTTGTCGCCGCATAACGCACCTCATAATAAGCCGCCGGACCTCCGCCCGGGACGCTCCATAAGAGATAAACCGTGCCGCCTGATGTTCCGGAAACACAGCGCAGATCATTGATGGCATCTGGTGCGGCCATGGCCCGAACCGACCAGAAACATGCGGCAAGCAAAAACAAAAGCAATAAACGACAATTCATGTTATTTAAAAAAGAATCAACCGGCCTAATTCTAACATGGCCGGACTGAAAAGCAAAAGGACGCCCCGAAAGGAGCGTCCTGTTTGCCGTCTTGCAACCCTTGATGAGATCAGCTGGTAGGCACAACGGTCACATGGGCATCCATCGGGATGGTTGCCCCCGTTGAACCAATGCCCATGCCGCGAGCAGCTCCACCGCCCGTCAATTGGACCGTGATATCGCCTGCCCGCAGAACCGTCCAGTGCAGCTGAGTTCCGTTGGGGAATTTAGCGGCACTAGTGGTGTCAACTAAGAGCGAGATCTTAAGATCCCGATAGGCCGGAACCTGGAAGACGCTAGTAAAGGTAACCGTAGCGGCAGCGGTATCAATGGCATTGGCCGCAGCTGAGATGACCACACCATTTGTCTCGTCATACAGCTTGAAGTCGCCAACCGCAATACCAGCACCGCCCAGACCACCAACCTTGGAAGCAAAGGTGATTAAAGTCACCTCCAGGTTGCTGGTGCCCGCCGGGGTAAGAACCCAGGTGCCGAGCTTGGCATTGCTCGAACGAGAGACATTACCCGAAGCAGATTCAGCCGCAACCCTGCCGGTCAAGACATCACTGTAAAGAGTAACCACTCCGCCGGTATTGGCTCCCAGATTGCCCGAGTTGACTCGAAGCTCGGTCAGGGCAGCGTTGCTGGCCACCAATCCGGAGCTGACACCAGCCGTGCTCAAACCGAGGGCTGGAATCTGCCAATAAAGGTTATTGCCATTAACACCCGTGATGATGTTGGCCTTGAGGGTCAAAGCCTTGGCAACGTTCTGAGTGAAGGCAGTCGGAACAATGATGTCGCCAGCCGTGAAGCTCACCGCACTGCCAACCGGGGCAACCCAGTTGCTGACAGCTGTATTGCCATCAAACAGGGCCGCGGTGGTAATCAGTGCAGCTGCGTTCAAGCCGCCAGCAAGGTTGGTTGCACCCATAGCGGTAACCACACCTGTGCCATTATTTCCCGCCGCCAAACTAGCCGTAACCAGGGCTGAAGCTGCCAGATGTGCATTTATGTCCGCTAGAATCGCATTAGCCGTAGCCGTAATAGCGCCATTTCCATCAGTAGACAGGGTAACTGTGATTGCACTGCCCGCAACTGAAACAACAAGAGAGGCGTTGTTACTCATCGGATTAACATACGCAATCGTAATACTGTTTCCTGCCGTTCCAACTGCATCAGCCGTGAAAGTCAGGTCGTTATTGTCTCCCATCAGATTTGTCGTCAAAGCCGCCTGAAAACCACCCTGAAGACTCAAGCTGCGCAGAGTTTGATTCTCGCGCTGAGCCGTCACCCTGATGGCCGCCACGGTGGCTTCAGACAAAGGACTTAAGATGGCCTGATTGCGCGGAGTCACCGCCGCATCGCCAATAGCGGTAAAGAGCGGGCCCTGGGTAATGCTGACCGCTGAAAGGGCCAGGGTTGAATTGGAAGTAACATTGTTGGATCCCTCTAATCCGGCCGAAGCCAGGCCTGTGCCGACAATGCTAAATCCGCCAGTTAAGGCTAACTGGACCTGGATTGGCAAAGGATCGGAAATGCCGCCGCCGGTTACTCCGGTCGTCACCGCCTTGACATATAACTGTTTGGTCGTGTTGGCCGGAATCGTCCAAGTAATATTGTAATTAACTTGGGCCGGGCCATACCTGTTGTTTGTGTTGTCGGCAGTTAAATTTTCCAGCTGGGAGATAAGGGCATCGCCGTCATAGAGACCAACTGAAGTCAGGCTGCCAGCCTGCGTACCGGTGCTGGGGAAGGCCAGGGTCACCCGGCTGACTGAGACAGCCTCGCCAATGGCTCGGATGTCGAAGACACCCATTGTTCTGGCAACCGTGTCGCGAACAAAAACCGCGCCGGCCCCCGTTGGGCTAAGGGTGCTCTGAGAGACAGACAAAGCGCCGCGCTGAATGGTAATCTGATTGGCCGCCCCCAGATCAAATCCGGTCGCTGGGCCGCCTAAACCGACACCGCTGGTAACGCCGCGGGCGAAAACACCATTGGCCTCCATGGCCAATCCAATGACTCGATTCACTCCCGCCATAACATCACCAACAACCTGGAAGGTCTTTGAGGTTCCTTTGGTGATGGTAATGGGCACCGCAAAGTCAATCGTCGCCCGACGAGTGCTGAAAGAGCTTGAACTTCCCATGATAGAGCCGTCAACTCGAACTCGAACATTGGTCACATCGGTATCAATGACTGTTGAACCAGTCGCGTTGTTGTTCACATTAAACTGGGTCACAACAACGTTCTCATTCGGACCAGCCGAAACAGTGAAGCTGCCAAGAACAGTATCAACCGACCCAACCCTGACCGTGGCCGAAGGAACGACTGGACCAGCCGCCACATTCAAAGTGCCAAGCGCACCGGCCGGCAGAATGTTGAAGGTGCTGCCAATAACCGGGAAGGATCCGGTAAAGGTCGCTCCGCCAATGTCGGTCGCCGCATTGATTCCCATGCGGACAGTGGACATGGCCTGAGCGCCGGCATTCTGGGTAACAATTGAAACCGCTGCTGACAGGGGCTTGGTCTGACCGGCCGGAATGATAATGGCCGGGGCGAAAGTAAAGGTCGCCCTGCCGGCAATCAAGTTCTGGGTCAAACCAACTTGTCTGGTTCCGTCAAAAATCTTAACGTTAGCGATATCCTCGTTGGCTAAGCGAGCCGTGCCAAAAGAAGTTACCACCAGGGAGCTGATCGTGGTGTCGGCCGTAGCTGAACCGGTAAAATCAAGCATGGTCACAACTTTATTGGCCTCGCCCATTAAGGCGCTGCCAGCCGCCGGAGTAGCATCTGAAAGTTTAACCGACATTGGAACAACAACTGGAACTACCGGCGCAACTGGAACTACCGGCTCAACCGGCAGAACGGGAATATCGGGAATAACCGGCAGCTCCGGCTCGACGGCGGCCAATAACAGGCTGTTCAGTTTAGCCCGAGTGGCGGCGCCGACAATACCGGTCCCGGCGGTTAAATTCAAGGGAGTCAGCACTTCGACTGCATATTTGTTCTGGAACTTGATGACCGCGGCTCTGGTCAAAGGACCAAAGTAACTGGTTTCCTGACCGGGTGAACCAATGCCCGACCCGCGCAAACGAGTGGCGGCATCGGTATTCAACACGATCTGAAGGTACTTGACATCGTCACCTGAACTCCCCAATCGAATATTGCGGACAAAGGTGAAATTGGCCGGAATGCCGGTGAATGAAACACCCGGCGCCGCCGGAGCAGTACCGCCAGTTAAGGCATTTAGCCGGGCGGTTAAAGCGGTGATCTGGTTGGTCAGCTGGGCAATAATAGCCTGCAGCTGTTCAGTCGTCGCTTCGGCTGAACCAACCAGCGGAACCACCAGTGAAACCACCAGGGTAAAGCTGGTAATCAAGGCAAAAAATCTTTTCTTACTCATTGTAATTTGCTTTGGACTATAATTAATGTTTTTAATTCCTCTAATCGGCCGCTATCGACCGGCCCCGGGCTTTTAACCAGCCAGGGCCAACGACTTGTTTTTATTAAAAAATAACCAGCGTTAAAATCAGTTGATTAACTCCATTAAACGCCAAAAAGCGTCTTCATATTCCTCTGACCGATACAACTCTTCCACCGCCGATAAGATTAACACCTCTTCCGGATTAAGCAAACCCTGCTCTCTCTGATTCCGCAGCTCTGCCAGCTCACGCTCCAAAAAGGCCACCTTGACCTCCTGCCTGACGGCTTCCAGATCGGCGCTTAAAACAGCCAAGACTCTGTCCCGGTCAACCTGTTCAATGCTCTGGGTCAGCTCCCTGATCCCCTGAACCATCTGCTGTATCTCCAGGGCCTGCTGACTCCTGCTGGATAATGGCTGAACCTCTTTCTTGACGATCTGCTCTTTCAGGACGGTCATCTGATTCTTGAGACCGACCAGCGAGTCCTCTAAAACAACCAAGGGACTGGCTGAGACCGGCTCCCCGGTCCGGGAAAGATCTTCCTGACTGAATCTGATCATGCCCAGCAGCCCCCCGACAAAGGCCAAACTCAAAGTCAGCCCGGTCAGGACCGGACGCCAGTGAGCGATGAACCATCTGGACCGGGGCTCTTCTGAACCCAGGATCTCCCGCCTGGTCAAACTAACCCAGTCCTGGCTGGGCTCCAGCCTGATCATTCTTATTTTTTTAACCAACTCCCGATCGTCCATACATAATATTAAGACGTTATCCGGCTAAAAAGGTTACACTTTTTTCTTCCGAAAAGATAAAAATCGGCCATCACAAATATCTAGAAAAAATCGGCCAAACTGCTTTGCCGGATTCATCTCAGCCCGCCGAAAGATCACCCCCCGCCTGACTCGCTTCCCAACTCTTTCTTCAGCGCCTCTCTGGCCCGGTGAAGGGCTGTTTTGATCGCTCCAACCGAGCGGTCGCCGTCAACGGCCATCTCTGCGACGGAAAGCCCGTTCAGATAGCGCTGAATAATCAGATCCTGATGATCGGAGCTTAATCGGCTTAAAGCCGATAAAACCCGCCTGGTCTCTTCTTTTTGAGCCTCTCTCTCGGCCAGATCACCCCCCTCCTGGGGCAGATCCCGCTCCCCCAGGTGGACCACCGCCTGACGGGACTCAACCCGATAATAATCGGCCACCGCATGACGGGCCAGCTGATAGAGAAAAGCCCGCAAGTTTTTGATCTCGGGCTGGTCGCTGTCTGGATCCGCTCCCCGACTATAAACAACCCAGCCCCGCTCAAAAACCTGGGCGGTCAGATCCTCGGCTGTCTCCGACGACCCGACCTTGAGCCGGATATAGCGATATATCTTTCTCACCTGGGCGTCGTAGACGCGGCCATAGTATTTCCGGGGATTCATCTCTGTCCGCAGTTCTTAATTGATATTATATCCGTAATTACTAACAAATTATCCATAAACTGAGCCAAAGGTCATTTAATAAACAAATGGACATGTCCGCAATCCTTATAAACACCTGGCATTGTGTCCGATTAAAGGACAATGGATATGTCCGCTTAAGTCCGGGTTTATTCAGGAGTTATCCACAAAATTCATCTGATAATAGGTGCCCGTTCCTCGACCAATCCGGGTTATCTTCCCCTGCCGCACCAAGCTGTCGAGATCCCGGCGCAGAGTCCTTGAGGTGACATTGTTTAGTTTCTCCTGTATCTGCCTCATCTGAATCCGGGGCTGGTGGCGGATCATCTCCAGAATCTTGCCCTGCCGGTTGGCCGAAGCGACCGGCTCAAAATGATCGAATTGAGCGTCGGCGGGGGGAGAGTTGAGATTATAGGTGACATTGGGTCTCATCGGAATCGGTCCTCTTCTAATCTCTCTCTCAGTCTCTTCTTCCGACCCCTCTAATCGACTCACTATGTCTTTGAGCAGATCTTCCAGCCGGCTGTACTCTTGATCCAGCAAAAGCAAATTGACCTGATCAATCCAGCGCTGTCCCTGAGACACTTCCATTAAACATCTCAAGGTTTGAACCGCTTTGAGACCCTCGTCCGCCGTCTCGACATCAATATCGGTTTCAGCCAAAAAGCGATAGGGCAGGAGAGTAGTTAAAACCTTAAGCCCCCACTCTCTTAGACCGGGCTTGAGGGGCTCCAGGTCGGGAAGGTCTTCCGTCACCCGATAAAGAGCGGCGGTTAATCTAATAAAATCTCTTTGATCCATAGTTCTCATAAATAATAATAACCACTATAACAAAAAATAAACAAGATGGCAACTATTGAAGCAAGCTGAACCGGACAACGGTCTGTTGCGAGAACAGAGGGGGCCCGGAAACTTCCCGCGGGCCCCTCACTTCTTCGCTCAACTCATCTATCCCGAACCTCTCGGCGGCCGACGACAGATGGAGTAAAGCATCCAGACGACGAAGGCTATAACGATAAACCCTCCCAAGAAGAATCGTTCAATTATGTCCGCCTCCCTTTTATCCGCGGGCCATGAACATGGCTAATAGAAAGCCCGGTATGATCATGACCGCGAACAGCAGATCCGCATCCGGCTCGATCCGTTTGGACGAGACCAGACAACAAAGGACTACATACCCGAGCATTAGTCCGTAGACCACCGCTCCCCCTTATCTGCCTGATTAAAGACGCCCTTGCTCCAACTAAGGCAAAAAACCAGAGGAGCCCTAGTCCCGGAACCTGTTTCGAATATCCAGCGTGGCTTGGTCTTTGCAAGCCGGACACATCTTCTCGTACTCCCTGGCCACTGTCTTAAGACTTTGTCCGACCGGGCTGTCCGAGAAAAAGTCGGCCAACAAAAGAAGAAAATCCACCGGATCTGTGACCGGCTCCCCGTTGGGAAGTATGTACTCTGACATTTTCGCCTCCAGTCCAAAAACGACCAACTTTCTTCTCCCCCGAGACGTCTGCCCGACCCACCTCCTTAATGGTCGATAACTAGACAGATATCACATCATTACCTCTTTGTCAATTTGAGATTTGTTTTTATTGAAAAATGTAGTAATCTGGAATCGGGTCCTCGTAGCTCAGTGGATAGAGCGCTGCCCTGCGGAGGCAGAGGCCGCAGGTTCAAATCCTGCCGAGGACGCAACAAAAAAGAAGCCGGACCAGCCGTCTTTTTTCAATCTTATCTCGCTCGCCCGCTATTGAGACCTGGGGCTGTGTTGAAGTTTAAAAACAGCCGGCCGTTTAGGATCTAACAAGACCACTAACCAAACAACTGCCATAAACGGAGTGACCTCATTTTTAAAAATCAACTCCGCTGATCAGCATAACCGATAAAAGGCAGGTCCCGGAAGCGGCCGCCCAGATCGAGCCCATAACCCAAAACATAAAGATCCCGATCCAGGCTAAAACCAGTGTGGCTGGGAGCGATCTGTTTTTCCCGCCGGGGCGATTTGTCAATCAAAACATAAAGATCAAGGGAGTCGGGCTTTTTAGCCTTTAGTATCTCCATCACCCAGGAGGCCGTGGTGCCTCGGTCGATAATGTCTTCCACCAAAATAACATTAGCTCCGGCAATCGATCTCTTGGTATCAAGCAGAAAACGAATCTCGCTCGGCTGTTCCCCGTCGGGGTAGCTTGAGACCGAGATCTCGTCCTCTTCAATGAACCCAAAATAGCCGGCCTCGGCCCAGAGACGGCCAATCTCGTTGGCCAGGTCGTTGCGATACCGGGTCGCCCCGCTCAAAACAGCCACCAGAATAAGTTTGAATTTCTCCCCTTGCTTAACTTTTTCAGCCAAAACCGGCCGATACTGGTCGGAGATCCGGGCCGCGGCCTTCTTGACCACCTGTTGAATCTGCTCTTGAGAGTAAAGAACCTTTATTTTTTTTATCTCAGAAAAAGAAAATTTCATCGTTTAATTTTAATCAAAAGACAAGCGCTATTTTATCATAGAAAGATGGAAAATAATATTGACACCGGTTAGTTATTATAATCATCTGGATAAGATAATGAGACCAGCTGCTGGTCTGGTTCGGGCAGTCAGAAAAGTGGTCGTCTATGAGACGCCAACGCTCCTGGAACAGTTCTCTGATCCGTCAAGACTTCAAAGACGAATCAGGCCGGCATCCCGGGGCGGGACAATTAACCTTTGGCGACCCCCAGATCGTGATTGTTTTCTTGCTCCCCACGCATTCACGGCCACTTAAGGCGAAAGAGGTCATCGGCTCGCATCACTGGTAAAATAAGGAGGAGTCTGGTCCTCAATATCTCGGTCCTGGAAAGAATTAATCGGCCGGAAAAAGTGGTCCTGATCGGCTGCCATGCGGTCGACGAGATCATCCATGTCATGATAATCCCCCGCCACGAAGGCATTTCGATCAAGACCCTGGAGGAAGCGTTGGAAGCAATCAGCCTTCCCGGCCTCGAGCCCCGCCGCATCGGTTTCAAAACTGACTGGCAGGGAGTCTGGTTCGGCTGCCTGATATTCCGCGACTGGAATCAGGTGGTCGTTGTCTGGGCCCATCCAACCGAGGAAGTGGCCCGGAAGAACCCAATCCACCTATTCTGGGAAGAGTGGGAGTATTTCTTGAGGAGATGCAGCTGAAGCCGCCGCCGGAGCGTGGTATGCTCTGGTTTTTCTATACTAAAAATAATCTGTCAACCTTGACTTGCCGATGTTTACGTGCTTATTTATAATCAAGATTCAAAGGAGGCAAGATGCTCTTGGAAAAGGTGCTAAGGGCGCTGCTCGATTCCCCGCGAATCGAGATGGTGCGGATGAAGACGTATTTCACCGCCGGCTTCCGGTCCTGTCGAGTTCATATCGCGGCCAGAACTGGCAGACACACAAGCCTGACGGAGCAGCAGATCAACCTTCTGCTCCCTGAAATCCTGGTGGATTTTCCCGGCATCATCCATCAGGCGGAGTATGGCCGACCCGGCCGAATAGTGATCTCCGCCCCGGGCGAGCAGATCACTATTCTGCTCCACCCCAGCCTGCTGTCAGCCGCCAATCCATTGTTTCAGCCGCAGCCAGCCTGAAAAGGGCTTCCGACACTCCATCATTTGTCCCGAGAATGACGGACAACCAGTGCAACCGTGGCCGCCGGAACGTTCCGGCGGTCTGTTCTTTTTAATCCGCTAAATAAAAAGAAACGAATTTTCAATCGCCGGACGGATCGCTGACCCGACCCATGAATAATATCGTGCCGGTCGCCAAATGTTCAATCAAAAAGATAAAAGGACGGTCGGCTTTAAAAACAGGAACCTGCATCATGGCCACCTCTTTCATGATCACGCCGGTAGCCGCAGCCGCCTCGGTCCCCTCTTCATTGACCTCGACAAAGGCCTGATGGATCACCGAGCTGATGTAAAGATCGGGTTGCCCAGTTATCCCGGAAAAATCAGCCCGGCCGGTAAAAGCCAGCGGCATGCCCATTGCCGCCAGATCATCAGCCATAAAATATTTGGTTTCAAATTTGAAACGAGGCAGGAATAGATCAACTCTCTGCCGGGAAAGCATCGGCCGATAACTGATTATTTTTTCATAATCTAAACCGGCCTCAAAGTTCTCTAATTTTCCTTGTTTGGGCAGCAATATGGTCATGGCCAGCTCTTCACCCCGATAAGGTAAGGAAACAACCTGAAGATCATCCGTCTCGAAATAATCAAAAATAGCCTCGTCGTCGGTTCGAACCATCATCGGAACCTTGGCCGAGCCTCCTTGGGCCGGATAAAAATCAGCTGACCGCGTCAGATCAGGATCAAACTCCCTCAACCAACTTCCTTTAAAATAAATGGCGCTGGTCAAGACCAGCCGGGTCAAAGAATCGATCAAGCCCGCCGGGATAAGATCCTTGATCTTGTCTTTGGTTTTCTGCTCAACCCAGCGATTAATGGTCAGCCGGGACTGCTCCGGCTGATTCCTGAAATCCAGCCGAGAGGCCCGCCCCCCATAATAATGTTCAACCAGCTCAAAGTAGTCATCCCTAAAAGAATGACTCTGTTCCGGCCAGAGAGCATTGGCCGCGCTTAACTCATATCCAGAACCAGAGCGATTCAGATTCTGATAAAGGCCCTGAAAACCGGGATGGCGCACCTCCTGGCTTGGCAGATAAAAGACCTTTTCCATCTCTTGGGCCGTCTCTCCCCTGGCCCCCTCATGGGTCATCGCCAGGGCGGTGGTGATGCTATAAGGAGAGAAAAAGATATTTCCTTTTTGCTCCCGATAAAGAGAGTAAAGATCAAAAGCAAACCGATTAATGCTTTCGGCCACCTCTTTCTGGCTCTTCAGATCAGTCGTTGTCTGATTTGGCTCCGGATTCTCTGAAACCGGAGGGGTTGGCCGGGTGGGCGCGTCGACCGGCCAATAACGAAGGAAAAAGAAGGCCGCCATCATAACCAGCACCAGACCGATAATGTTGATAACTTCTTTTTTATTATATTTCATGTTTGGAGCTGTTATTTAAAAACATCCGCTGACTGCTTTGAATTTTAACACAAATCTGATTAAGGACAATCCAACTTCTTGACAAATAAATGTATATATGTTATCGTAATTTATTCTAAGGAGGAGGGAAAGCTCATGAAAAAGCATGCCTGGGTGTTGTGGATGGTTGGAGCTGTAATCCTGGTCCCCGCTTTCATGGCCTGGGGGCTGGACCAGTCCCCGGGTTGGGCGAATGGCCTGACCGCCAGCGCCCTGATGACGACAGTCGTTCTCGGCGTCGTCGCCCTCCACTGGAGGCGGTGGATAGCCGGGACCGCGGCCGGCATACTCGCCGGGTTCTTTATTCAGGCTTTAGTCATCGGGCCGAGCGGGTGGGACGCCACCCTGGCGATCCTGTCGGCCATCGGGTTCGCCGCCGTCTGTTGGTGGTGGTGGAGAAATTAGTTCCCCGCGTTGAGATGACCAAGGTTTGGTCGCTGTTCTCAACAGCGGGGTTTTTCTTTTTCAATGCTATAATAAAACCAGTGATGATTGACTTAAACACCGAAACTAAAGATCTGCCCAGAATTGGCACCAGACACCAGCAGAAGCTGGCCCAGATGGAGATATATACAGCCGAAGATCTGCTCCGCTATTTTCCTCACCGCTATGAGGATTTTTCCAACTTAAAAACAACCGACCAGGTCAAGCTGGGCGAAAAGGCCTGTCTGCGGGGAGTCGTCACCGAAATGAAAAACAATCCCGTTTTTCGGAGAAAATTAATCATCACCGAAGCCGTTCTGACTGACCAAACCGGATCGATCAAGGTGGTCTGGTTCAATCAACCCTACCTGATCAATCAGATCGACAACCAGGAGGTTATTTTGGCCGGCAAAATATCAGAAAAGAAGGGGGCCCTCTATCTGGCCAGCCCATCGGTGGAAAAAGCAAAGAACTCGCCGGTCCACGCCGGCCGAATTGTCCCGATTTATCCGGAAAGCCGCGGGGTTACCTCTCGCTGGTTGAGGTATATCATCAAGAGCTTGATCGACCAGATCGATCAAGCCGAAGATCCGCTGCCTGAATCTATCATCAGACAAAACCATCTTGGCGGCCTGATAGAGTCGATAAAACAGGTCCACTTCCCGGACTCAACTGAAAAGGCCGAAAAAGCCCGGCAAAGGTTTGCCTTTGAAGAGCTTTTTTACATTCATCTTAGAACCTTAAAGGTAAAGATGGAAACCAAAAAACACCAGGCCGTTCGGATCCCGATTGATCTTCCTTTGATCAGAAAATTCGTCTCATCCCTTCCTTTTCAGCTGACGCCCGGTCAGAAAACAGCCGCCTGGAGAATCCTCCAGGATATGGACAAGGGCGAGCCGATGTCCCGGCTGCTTGAAGGAGACGTTGGCTCCGGCAAGACAGCCGTGATGATGATTCCGGCCCTGAATACGGCTGCGGCTAAAAAACAGACCGCCTTGATGGCGCCAACGGCTGTTCTGGCCCAGCAACATCACCAAACCTTTCAAGAGTTCTTGAAAGATTTTCCGGTTCGAATCGGACTGCTGACCGGAGAAATATGTTATCTGGGTTCAAAAAAAAGTTCGGCCGAAAAAGTTTTGAATGAGCTAAAACAAGGCAAAATAGACCTGTTGATCGGTACCCACGCTCTGATTCAAGAAAGAGTTAAATTTCGCCAACTGGCCTTGGTGGTCATTGACGAACAGCATCGTTTTGGTGTTCGTCAAAGAGCCCGACTGATGAAAACAGATCAAAGGGAGCGCCCCCATCTGCTCTCAATGACCGCCACCCCCATCCCCCGAACCCTGGCTTTAACCGTCTATGGGGATCTGGATCTTTCTCTGCTTCAGGAAAAGCCTCAGGAAAGGGCCGAAGTGGCAACTGAAATAATCAAACCCCGGCAAAGGCAAAGGGCCTACCAGCGGCTCAAACAAGAAGTGGAAAAAGGCCGCCAGGCCTTTGTGGTCTGCCCCCGGATTGAAGCCGACTCGGAAGAAGAACAGGTGAAAACGGTTATCCGGGAGCATGTGAAACTGTCGGAAGACATATTCCCCGACCTCAAGGTGGCTAAACTGCACGGCCAGATGAAAGCTGCTGAAAAACAAAGAATTTTAAAGAGCTTTCGAGCCAATAAGATCAATATTCTGGTCACTACCTCGGTTATCGAGGTGGGCGTTGACATTCCCAACGCCACCGCCATGATCATCGAAGGGGCGGAAAGGTTTGGCCTGGCCCAGCTTCACCAGATGAGGGGCCGAGTTGGGCGCTCAAATCACCGGTCATACTGTTTTCTGTTCATCACCTCGCCGGACATTGAATCAACCCGCCGACTGGCGGCTATGGTTAAATGCCATAATGGATTTAAATTAGCCGAAAAAGATCTTTCTATCCGAGGCCCCGGCTCGCTGGCTGGAACCAATCAGTGGGGACTGCCTGATCTGGTCATGGCCAACCTGAAAGACCTTGATCTGGTGGCCAGAACCCGGCAAGCGGCCAGGGACCTGATCAATCAAGATCCTTTATTTAAGAAATATCCCCTTTTAAGGAAAAAAGTAAGTCTTTTGGAGACCGCCGTTCATCTGGAATGATCGTCTAAGACCAGCTTCAAAAGAAAAGACCCTCCCCTCACAGGGGAAGGGCCAACTGCTTGCTCTCTTCCCGGCCCGGAGCCGAGAAGAATTCGAAGGCCTTTTCGGCCGTAAGATGGTTCAGGCCCCACACCTTTTTTAGGTACTGGGCCAGTCTTTTTCTGTCTCCGGGCAACTTCGGCCCCATGGCCGAAGAGAGTTTTAACGGCAGGAGACAGACCTTTTCATCCCCGATGCCAGCACAACTGCTGCACGTGATGCCAGTGATACTGAAATCCCTGTCCCGACTATGGTGGATTACCATGTAATCCGCCATGAAAACTCTGCAGTTGGGGCAAACAGGCGCCCGCCTGTTTTCGCCAGCCGCAAGCAGCCACTCGGCGTGGCGCCTGCGGGGACCGGCCCCGGTAGCAAGCTGCCTGACCCGTAAAGGATCAAGAAACACCGCCTGCTCCAGGGTTTTCCGAATACCAGATATCACCAACGGACCGGCCGGTTGCATTATCCCACCTCCCTGAAGTAAGATGACTATCTATAACACATCTCTTTGGTCAAGTCAATAGATGGTGAGACTGATCGTTGAGCCAGGTCCCTGATTGAACACAAAAAACAAAAGGATCAAAAATTAAAGCCCGGACGTCTCGCGTCTGCCACCTATTTTTTGGAAAAAAATCAAGAATCTTTCCCAATCTCTTAATTGTTTCATCTTGTCTCATAAAACTGCGCCACGATGCAATAATTATGGCCACATTCAACAAAATAATTTTTATAAAATAAGGAGAGCACCGACCCGTAGGCCGGCGCTCGACATATCACCTGGAGGCGGCATGTTCTCTTACCGCCTTCTGAATCTCTTCAACGGTCGCATGGGGGGAGAAGCACGCAATCCATTCTCCATGATAATTAAGAACGAAGCCATTCCTCCCGTCCTCCCATAGCTCATACTCCGGCGGAAGATCGCCTGCGAAGTTCGTCACCCTGTACATAGTCACCTCCTTGTATCTTTTACGATAGCGCAAGATGCTGTTTAGTCAAGAGTAGTCCAAGACAGAAAACAACTCATTCTGTTTCAAAAACCCCAGCAGAAGCTCTCTCATCACCGGAACAACAAGCTGGCTGCGATAAGAGAGAAGAGCTTCTTTTTTGATCTCCTGGTTGAGCCGCGACAAGGGAAAGACCCGCCAGTCGCCATTAACCGCCAGTTTCAAGGGAGGCAAAAGGTAGGACCGGCTCTTCTCTCCTTTTGGTCTGGGAAAACGAGCAAAGTGAGTCAGGTATTGATAAAGGATCAACCTGTGTTTCTGCGCCGACAACTGGGCCATCTGGCCCAAAACAGCATGATCCCGGTGGGTGTCTTCAGGATGAGGGGCGATGAGAATATGGGGTCTGATCCGATAAACAACGCTTTCCAGGTCTGAACCAAGACGAGCCAGATGCTTTTCTTGAAGCGACCCATCGACATATCTCCACTCAATTCGATTCTGTCTTGAAACGCCTAAACTGGCGCCGGCCTGGTGGAACTCTTTTATTCTTCGGCTGCCCAAACCTCTCTTGTTGCCATCGGTAGCCAGCACCACCCAGACTTCGGCTCCTCGCCTCAGGGCCGAGAGAATGTATCCGGCGCCGGCAATGGTCTCGTCGTCAGGATGGGACGCAATGACTATTATCCTCTGCCCCCTTTCCGGCTGGTCAACTTCAGGCATCAGATGAAAAAAGGGCTGGGGAATAATCTGGCCGTGCCAGAAAAAAACCAAAGCCGAAAACAAGACAACTAAAAAAACAGAGACCCAGATTAAAACCATACCCCCATTATATTTAAAATCTTTTCTGAAAACAAGTTTGACCAAAACAACTCCTTCCATTAGAATATGTTGCCATGAATCAAATTCAATCGGTCTCACCCGAGATCGCCTCTCTTTTAGAAAAAGAAACCCGTCGTCAACAAAAGACGATCAATCTGATCCCCTCCGAGAACTATGTCTCGCCGGCCGTCCGAGCCGCCCTATCTTCTTTGGCTGTTAATAAATACTCGGAGGGCCGTCCCGGAAAAAGATACTATCCGGGCAATAACTTCATTGATCAAATCGAAGAGATATGCATCATAAAGTCCAAACAGATATTTGACCTTGGCGATGATTGGCAGTCTGATGTCCAGCCCCTCTCCGGATCTCCCGCCAACTTAGCCGTCTATGGCGGACTGCTTGATCCGGGAGACACCATTCTGTCCATGTCGTTAGACGCCGGCGGACATCTTAGTCATGGCCATAAGGTAAACCTATCCGCCAGGTATTATCGATTTGTTTACTACGGAGTTGATCCTAAAACGGGGCTGATAGATTATGACCAGGTCGCGGCCGTGGCCCGAAAAGAAAAACCGAGGATGGTCGTCTGCGGAGCAACCGCTTATCCCCGAATAATTGATTTTCAAAAATTCGGCCAGATCGCCGAATCAGTCGGCGCCTATTTATTGGCTGACATCTCCCATCTGGCCGGACTGATCTCGGCCGGCAGCCATCCGTCCCCCTTTCCTTACGCCTCGGTGGTCATGACCACCACCCATAAAACTCTTCGCGGACCCCGTTCCGCCGTTATTTATGCCCGGAAAAACATATTTCGATCAGTCAGCCGAGCCGTCTTTCCCGGACTTCAGGGCGGACCGCACCAAAACGTCATTGCCGCCAAGGCAGTCGCTTTTATTGAGGCGCTTCGGCCCGAGTTCAAACAATACCAAAAACAAATTATTAAAAATGCTCAATCTTTGGCCCGAGAGATGATCAAACAAGGAGTTCCGCTGGTCACCGGCGGAACCGATAACCATCTCCTGCTGGCCAATTTGAAAAACATTATAGCGGCCGATCAGGCGCAAGATATCTTGGAAGAAGCCGGCATTTTAGCCAATCGCAATGCCATTCCCGGGGATGAGTCCTATCTCTATCCTTCTGGATTAAGAATGGGCACCCCGGCCGTTACCACCCGGGGAATGAAGGAAAAAGAGATGGTTTTGATCGCTGAATGGACGGCCACTCTGATCAAAAAACAAAAAACCCCAGCCGAGGTAAGGTCTTCAGTGGAGCGTCTTTGCCAAGAATTCCCTATCTTTTAAGACTGAAATAAATCTCGAGCATCCTTGACCAAATAGACATTGCGGATGCCGGCCCTGATCATAACCGCCCAGCAGTCGGCACAGCACCACCAGTGACCATAAAGATAAAGATCGGCCCCGGTCAAGTCGTCTGTCCGGCAATAGGCATCTTTGATGGCCATCACCTCGGCGTGCCCTTGCTGCCCGCAAACAGAACGACACTGGTCATAGCCCTCGCCTGTTTGAAAGCCCTGTTCGGAACGAGGACAGCGATCCACTTTTTTCGCCGCATTGCTCCCCCGGCCAATGATCTTGCCTTCTCTGACCACCACCGCTCCGGTTCCCTGCTTAAAACAACCCTGCCGAGCCATCCGGCTGGCTTCAACAATGAATGGATTGTCGGGGGCGGTAAAGAGCAGCTCCCGCCCCTTGGGCTGATAAGGATAATTCATCTCTTGAAGCTGTCTTTGAGCTGCTGGATTTTGCCCTGACGGATCAGCTCGATCTCCTCCTGGCTGTCGCTCTTGCCTTCTAGTGAGTAGGCCGTAGAGTGATGATACTTGGCTCCATTGAGGCCGTGTTTCCTGGCCTCTTCCGGAGACAGGCCGGAAGGCGCCTCTTCAAAAACTAGTTGACAGATCCTCTCACCCGGATAAAGACGGACGATCTGATTGTCAGTCTGATTCATGATCGGCAGGGTTAACTGCCCTTGATAATGGAGATCAACTACGCCGCTGGCGATCAACAACCCTCTTCTGACCAGAGAACTGCGAACGTGAAGAATGGCCATCAGCTTGTCTGAATTCAACCTGACTTTTTCGAAAGAAGAGGCAATCACAAATTCTTTGGGCAGTATCTCAAAATATTGACCTGGTTTTAATTTGATCAGATCAAAGTTGTCTTTCTTGGTTCGATCATCCAGATAATCCATGCTCACCCCGACTCGGCCCCGGTCATCAAACTTCCAGGTCTTGGGAATGTAAAAGCTCCAACCCAGGCGCAGGTCAATTGAGTTGGGCTGAATCTGAAAACCATCAATGTCGGGTTCAAAAGCCAAATGCCCCTGATCAAGCAAAACTTTCAACTCATTTTTAGATAAAGCCACGTCTAGTCGTAAATTACTTTATATTTAAGATGAACCGTATTCTGATTGAGCCGGCTGACCTCAATCAGGGCCAGCTTAACATCAAAATCATCATTGAACAAAGAGAGGCCCCGCCCGAAGATCCTTGGTTCAATGGTCAGCCAAACCTCATCGACCAGCCCGGATCTCAAGAACAGGGTGTTGAGATAACGGCCCCCGCCCAACACCGCCTGCTGATATCCTTCAGCCGAAAGCTGTTCAACCACCGAACTAACCGGACCAGAAACCCAGCGAACACCTTCTTGCTCGGCGCCTTTTTCTTGAGAAAAAACAACATTTAGCCGTCCCGGAAGAGGTCCGGACAGAGTTTTAAAAGTGTTTTTGCCCATCAAAATCACCCCGCACTCTTTGGAAAATGACTGAAACAGCTTCTTGTCGGCCGAGCAGGTCCAGTCGGGAAAATGGTCTGATGTTCTGGCAATCAGCCCATCGGCCGTGACAGCCATCATTAAAACTATCTTCATAACACTATCTTCAGGTCTTTAATGGGATCCATCGGATGATACTGGAGCTGAATTCGATCGACGATCTCTTTCACCAGACCCTCGTCCCCTCTTTCAGCCCGCTCGAACCAGTCATCGGCTGGGTCCAGTTCGATCGGCCGATGGTCATTTTGCCGCTCCAGCATTTCCCAAGCCGCCTCATAATGAATGTCATAGATATGAGCATTGCTGATGGAATGGGTTAATCTTCCCGGCTTCAGGCCAAGGCGAGCCGCCAAGAATCTTTGCAGCAAAGCAAATCCAGAAACATCATGCGGGCAGCCCAAGATCATGTCATTGGATCGGATTATGTTGTGGATATGGAGCTGATTGCCCAAGACATTAACCGTAAAAGCAAAAGGACAGGGCACATTCTTTTTCGGAGAACCGAAGGTGCCCAAACCGTCATCCGCTGGATCCCAGCTGATCACTACTGCCTGTCTGGATCCCGGCTCCCGCTCAAGATGTTTAATCAGGCCTATGATCTGATCTCGCCCGAAATGATGGCGCCAGCGATAACCATAGGCCGCGGTCACTTGCCCATTCTGATCGGTGAAATCATCCCATATTTTGGTGAAGCGATTCAAAAAGACATTCGGATTACTCTGCCCCATCATAAACCAGATCTGTTCGGCAACAAAAAGTTTGACGGGGATCCGCCTCAAAGTCAGCACCGGAAAGCCATTGTCCAGGTTAAAGGTTATGCCGGGCAAAGCTTTAAGGCGGTGGCCCGTTCGTTCATTTTGGACCTCAAACCCGCGATTCATTATCTCCCAGATCGCCTGCTGATACTGCTGGTCAAACTGGGTCATCTTGCTTCAGTTCCAGGCTTTCGATAATGCGGTTGAAAAGAATCTGGTGCCCATCCCACTTAGCCGCCGGCGAGATGGCGGCCAAATGCCAGATATGCTCTACACCTTCTATCAGATACAGGCCTGACACAACCGGCTCGTCTTGATCGAGCCACACCTCGATATAATGGGCGGGGTGTTCGGCAATGATTAAATCGTTCCTTTGGCGAATAGCTAATTCGGCTGCGCCGTCAATATCTGTTTGAATGCTGCGATAAAGCTCTTCTTTGTATTTATCAAGGGTTTCATCGGTTTTCGGCAGACCGATCAACCTGACCTCGGCCCACTCGCCCCTCAGATAAGAATCTTCATCACTTCCCAGAATGGCGACAAGTTCTTCCGGCCCACCGTAGTCCGTCCAGCCCTGGGGCAGCAATATTTTAAAACCATCTTTGTCGAGCATAGTGTCTGCTGTGGCCGGGTTGAATTCTTCAACCGCCACCTCTCCCGGCTCGTCTTGTATTCGACCGCGATAAACAAAAATTAAAACAATGGTCAGCAAGACCAAGACCCCGACGACTAGAGCGACCAAGATTTTCTTATTCATTATGATATCTAATTAATTAAGGATTGTTTTGATTATAACCGAATTCGTCTAAAAGTAAAAGCTATCGTTTTATTTGATTATCTGGTTGTAATGGTTTTCGATTTCTATTGTTATTGTTTCTAATTTTAGTCCGCCGGCTGGTTATGCCCCGGAAAGGAGAGGAGATGAACATGGTTGTCATCGTCTAGCGCCCATCTTTCCGGCTGGTGATGTTGGGCCGGATCGGGGCGCTGATGATTGTGTCCGCCAACACAACAATCGGGCTTAGCCGTTTCAGCCAATCTCGGAATCAAATCAAGCCGGTACTGTTTTCGGCAACTTGAAAAACGCAATATCTGACCAGGGCATAAATGTCGGCCGCATCCGTTTTTTCGGGCCGGTCCCCGGGCGGCGGCTGGTCTGGCCGCCATTCTTATGTCGTTCAACCAATGAAAAAACACCAACCAGAATGGGTCGCCTGCCGTTTGGGTAATTTGATCTTTGATCGGTCTTCTCGGAACAAACAGTAACCGACATTGCCCTCAAGGCAGTCGTTGAAGACAAAACCATCACCGAAGCAGCTCCGGCCCCAACGGTTTTAACTAAACAACATCAGATCTATCCTGCTGAATCAGCGTCGCCGCCGCTTTTTTCTTCTTCGGCCAGGCAGCCATGCCCAGGAAGATGCAAAAGATTATAAATCCGGTAAAACTGCCGATAATGTAAGCAAGCGACCACCACTCCGGGCAGCCAACTCGCTTAAATATTCTGTACTGCCAGAAAAATCCAAAAACAGTCAAAGTGATAACAGAAAGGATCGTTAAGATAAACATCAGTGAGGGTAGAAATCCCAGCGGGAGTAGAGCCAAAGGAATGAAGAGCAGGACTGGCCACCAGTGCATTTGGGCAATCCTGGTCTGAAGATAGATGTTGGCTATTGGGATCCAGGCCAACCAGGGCTGTTTGGTGTTAGTGCGCCGAGCCAGAGCCGAGTAAGCCAGGGCAAAATAGATATGGAAAACAAGCAAGATCAAAAGCATAACTACGATAAATACCCAGACCACCTCCTCGCCGTCTCTTAAAAGCCAAGGCGGAACACCAGTTGATGAAAGCTGATATGAGGGGGATGGCATCATG
>CAZUSP010000001.1:3822-33480 GCA_964623505.1 uncultured Candidatus Saccharibacteria bacterium | reverse complement strand
ATCCGCGCGAAAAGATCGATCCTCGGGAAAAGGATAATTCACCTCGAGCTCGCCAGCCCACTCTGTGCCTTCTGGGTCTAAAACGAAATCACCTGGAACAACAGCCGAGACCTGGAAACCAGGCATCGATAAAAGCAAAACCGCAAACAAAGAGAAAAATATTTTTCTCATATTTTAATTATTAATTAAAGTCAACCAGTTGAGTCTAACATACAACATCGCAACTAAGCAAGGATTAGCGGAAATTTTTAATGCAAAGCCGCCAATTTTACACTCTGGAACTTGACTTTCAGACATAAAATACTAAAATTAAGTTGTGTCCAGGGGACGGCGTTATCGAGACCACCCATGATGCATTGCCCCTCGTCCCCTGGACACCACCCTCTCGTAGCCCCTGTGCTGTGCACAAGGGCTCTCTTTTTTTGTTAGCTCAAAAAAGACAAAAAAGCCCTTGACTAAAATAAGCAAATGGGATATCATGACAACCGAGGGCCTGCCTTCTTGCCTCAACCTCCCTCTGTTCGTGGAGAGAAAGGGGGAGGAAGTCGATGCCCCCTCCCCCCTCTCCTTGTAGGATCCCGCTGTGCGGCGATCCTCTTTTTTTATAACAAAAAAGAACGGAATTGCGCACCTTCCGTTCTTTTCTCGTGATTGATCAGTAGCTGCGATCTTCTCGCGGCTTGAGGGGTCGCGCCTCGCTGACCGTAATGGTGCGCTTGCCCAACTGGTGACCGTTGAGTTCGGTAATCGCCTTTTCGGCATCCTCTTCCTTGCGGTAGGTCACAAAGCCGAAGCCCTTGGATCGGCCAGAATGATCACTGATGATGATTGCCTCTTCAACTTCACCGATACCGGCGAAGAGAGTCTTGAGCTCATCTTCAGTCGTGTTCCAATCAAGGCTTCCGACAAAAAGTTTTTTTGACATAAATAATTAACTTAAGACAGACGACCCCGCTTTTCGATTCGTCCCATAGAATAACCCGTGCGCATTGATTCTATTTCCGATAAAAAAAACGAAGCCACGAGCCAAGTATGCTTTATTATTTAATAAAGTCAAGCGCAAAGTAATCCGAGACCGCCGACCGGATTTCTTCCGGGCGATCAACCATCCGAAAGCATGTTTCTTGGGCCAGTATTTCCTTAGAGTGAAAGCCCCAGCCCACCCCGATTACTCCAACCTGCACCTGATTGGCTTCCCTTGCGTCTCCCAAAGTGTCGGTAATAAAAACACACTGGTCGGGCCCAATATTATATTCCCGGAATACCATCTTTATCTTTTTCACCTTGCTGGGATCAATATCGCTCCCCATGATCTTCAGAAAACAATCTCTAATCTTGTTCTTCTCTAGAAATTCAGCGATTATTTCACTTAGGCTTGATGAAATAATCACCAGATTGTAATTTTCAGATAAACTTTGGACCACTCGATCCATACCTTTGAATATTACTACCTCTCTCTTCATCCTGGGAATATAATGATCAAAAAAATTCACATCTTTAAAGTCAGCATCTGGATCAAGATCCTTTTTCCAGTCCCAGTCATTAATATTGCCTTCCAGCGCTTTGAGATATTTTTCCGGCTTTAAGCCCGGCAACAGGTCTTGATGGACGCTTAAAACCGTTCCAAGGGAATCGGCAATCACTCCATCAAAATCAAACAAAACGAATTTTTTGACCACAAAGTATCTTTCATTAAGGACAACGGGACATTTGCGGACAATGTCCGATTATGTCCGGAGAATAAATAACTTAAACAAAAACTCGGGCTCCTCCTTGAAAAGATGCATAAATCAGGGAAAAACTACCCCGGCCGCATATATCTGGAGATTGGCAATCTCTGACTGGCCAAGCTGTTCCGCTCTTTGGATGCCCTCGCCTACCAACTCCCAAGATATTTCCACTTCTTCTCCAATCTCAAGCCAGCGGCTTCCGCCCGGAATTCTTTTCTGGATATAATCCTCGGCATAAATTCTTTGTTCGGCTGATAAGGTTTGGCCCTTTTCCCTTAAGTAGGAAGAGACAGCACGACGAGCTAAATGGGTCAAACCATCCCCCGGTTGGGCCTTTTCTCGATAACTGCCCCGTTCTGCCTCTTGAACCGGAAAAACTTCAGCCGGGTTTTCCGGATCTTCTTCCAGGGCCAGCTGCCTTGAAACATCATTGCGAGGAAAGATGGCCGTCTCTATTTCTCCGACCCTTTGAGAAACACTGGCCATCATGCCCTGAAAGTTGTAGTTTCGAACCACAATTACTCCGGCTACAGCCACCAGCAACAAGACCAGAACCAATACGGTCGAAGAAGGGATCCTCTTGACTCTAGTTTTGAAACTATCAAAAGTGACTTTCATAAATATTTTAATAACCTTAATTTTAGCAATGTTACGATAACCTGAACATTGCTAATTATAACCCAAATATGGCAAAAAACAACAGACAATATCAAGCAAAAGCTTTGGTCAGCGGCCTAATGGCCAAAACAACACAAGCTCCGGCATACCAACCCCAGCTTAAGGACAGAATCTCCGGCCAGAACTTAACTATCATCAGGGTGAAAAAAGAACGCTCATTTTGATAAAGGCGATATCAACCCAGCCAAAATTCTTGATTTTGCGGTCAACCCAGATCGTGAATTTCATTTTTAATTTTAGTTAATTACTTTCTTTAGTTTACTATAAGAAATAGGGCCGGGCAAGAGTACGTTCTCTCGCCCGGCCCACCGGTCATCGAACATCGATGAATCCGTCCCTAACTTCCCTCGGCAGCTCTTCACCCCATTTGTCCCTGAGAACTGCCGACTTGATCTCAACGGTCGCTAGCCCTGGGATCAAAGCCCGAAAACGGAAGACAGCCACCGCCTCACCTTCCGTTTCGGACACCAAACCGGCTGCCCCCATAGTTCCAAGACGGCGGCGAGCATGAAGTTGTACATTACCCGTCGACAACTTGGCACGAATTTCCCAGTTGTCGGCTGAAATGACGCTGGCAAACCAGAGCCGATCTGGATCCCAGGTGATCGCTAACGGCTCTGGAATCAAGCCGCTTGGCCAAATAGACTGGCCGATGATGATCTCGGTCACTCCGGGGGTGACCATCAGCGCAATCTCGGCCATCCCGCCGACAACTGTTGCCGAGTCGGTCAATCTGATCTGGGCTAGCCGGACAACAACGGTTGCCCAGGCTTCCCCGATCCGACCCCAGTTGTCGGTCACCCGGAGGAAAACCGTGTAGCTCCCCTCTTGGATAAACCGGCACGATAGGTTCTGGTCACTTCCAAGGAAGTGGCCATTAACGAACCACTCGTACTGCTTAATTCTCCCGTTAGGGTTAAGAGACCGGGATCCCTGGCCGGAGAACACCACTAGCTGGCCAGCCAAGGGATTGGCCGGACTGTATCCCAGCGCCGGAATTGGATCACGCAGATCCAGACCACAGCCGGTCAGGACTATCGCCATCACGGCCCCCAGAGCCAGTAGAACCAGTTTTTTCAATAGCATATTACCACCCTCCTTAGTGGTAGAGTGATTATACTATGTCACATTATGACTTATTTGTAAATAGTGGTTAAAAGAAAAAGGTCGGCATCGCGTAAGCACACTGTGCAATACGACGCCGACCCCACTACTGGAGCCCAGGGTCACATCTTGACCCAGGCTCCCTTCAGGACCTCATCCCACCGGAAGGCAAGCCCCCGGCGGATATCAATCAACCATCTTTCCAGCCCCTGCTGGCCGGAGAGGATAATGACGTACACCCAAGGCCTCTGATGAGCCGTGTATCCATGTCCGATGGCCGCTTGAGGCGGCCAAAGAACAGCCGATCCGACAGCTGCCCGATGGCATCGCTGCCGCACCCACGAGGAGAAGCTCTCCTCATAAGCGCTTGCCGGATCCGGCCACGCCGGAGGCGGATTCGCGGCGCGGTACTCCTCCACCCAGCGGTTGACCGTTTCTCGAGAATAGATGTCATACATCTCCAGTATGGAGATGTTCTGTATCCCGACATCTATCCCAACCGCTGCCAATCTCATGGCTTCGAGCCTGGAGATGGTCCGAACTGGCACTGGGTCCGGTGTTGGACCGGGCACCGGATCTGGTACACCGGCTGCTCCACCGCTTCCAAGGAATATCAGATTCCGATTGGCGAAAAGGAAGTACCCATACCAGGGACTTAGAGCTTCTGCCCCGTGGTACTGGTTTCCTTCGCTGGCCTGATACCCCCAGATTGTCGGCCGGATCCAACCAGCTGCGACAGCTTCGGCGTAGTTCTTCACTACGCCCGCGCTTTCAAAGCGCAACCCGGCTCGTGAAGACACCCCCCTGCTGATGCTGATCATGTTCCATCCAGCCGACAATGGCTCCCAGATCTCCTGCGAGCCGCTGACCTGCACCCGATGGGCCGGATTCAGCCTGACCCAGTATCCACGACCTGGTTCCAGGTACTCAAACTTCTCATACCTGGAACTCCCTGAGTTCCAGCGCCAAACCGCTGAAACACCGTAAGCGCTGGCTCCGACCCCCATAGGAGCCGAGACTAGGTACCAGCCAGCAATCCCGTAGGTATGATCAGCGCCCGCAGAAGTGGCTGTCACAGAATGACGAGCCACTGCTGTCTCCTCAGGAGGAGCCGGAGGCTCCATCCCAAGGACCACTTGGTGACGATTGGGGCTGCACCCCGCCAGCGTCACCAAAACCAACAAACCGAACAGCACCATGAGCAGTCTCACTTCGGCCTCCTTTACTTCTTTTCAACAACGAAGATGTATTTATTATAACACTTTTATATATTTGTCAAGAGAATTAGGTAGCATCCATAGACATCTGGCAGTTTTCCTGGGGATGGTAAAATTCCTTAATTGTGTGTAAATATGTCTAAAACAATCAAAGAAGAAAGATTGGATGGGTTCTCTCAATCCGCAACAAAGAAATAAAGCTGGTTGATGCGAAGGTCTGTCCCTGTGGGAAAAGAACGCTAGAAAGATGGATTTCTTTGTATCACAATTACAGCAAAGAAGGATTGGAGCCAAAAACAACCGGGCCAAAAACTGTTTTCATCTACAATTTTATTGATTAGTCGGATAAATAATATGGCGGAGCTTTTCTAAGATTGCCGTTACAATGTTATCTGTTGTTTTCCTTTTTTGCTTCCATTCCCTTTTTGTAATATTCGGTAATCCTTTATAATATTCCTTAGTATATTCTAAATAATTCTCTAAAGATTCTTTTACTATTTTTAAAACATCCTCATTGCTTTCAACTTCGGGCAAAAGATCTATGCCCCGTTCTTTTAGTCTTCGATATTCTCTTAACGCAAATGCCCAGGCCCCTCTTTCAACTGCTATTACCTGCTGATGATAATCTTCAGCTTCTTTGAATGATTGAATAGGTGGCAAACCCTTTTTTTCACGCTCTTTTGCAAGATGTCTTATCTTTAATCCTTGTCCTAGCAAGTATTGATGGGAATGACCCACTTCGTGTAAAAATCGGATAAAATCTTCTGATTTTGAAAAAGTCTTTCTGTTTTTCCACTCAATCATCAATCCAAAAGGAAATAAACGACGGCCGCCCTCTTCATTCTCATAATACTCATATTCCGGAGGAATATCCTTTTTATCGTCTATCCATCGTTCCGCTTTCTTGACGCGAAAAAATTCCGGAATGATGATGTATCTATTAAACGGATCTGCAGCCATAAAATTTGTTTTGCCCGCTCCCTTAGTCTGAAAAATCTTCCACCCCGGCGGCAATTCTTCCGCTAAATTAATTTTTCCTCCCGAAGTTTCTATTTCAATGCTTTCTATTCTTTTTAAATTTTTTTCTTCTGATAGGTCAAAAAAATCTGAATCAAACGCGCGCTCTTCTCCTCCATAAATAATCTTGACACGATTAGGGCCTAATTCGTGTATTTCTACATCCTCTTTTCTAGATTCCTGATCTTGTCTGTTTAAGTTAAATTGTTCGGGACTACGAAACATATTTTTTAATTAAAAATCTATAAATTGATTGACTTGATTGCAAAAAGAATTAATGATCTTGCCGAGGTTGAGCCTCCAAATATTTGTTGAAACAGCGGACTCAACCATTTTTTAATTCTATCAAAAACTCTTTGTGATTCAATTTGAATGAAATAGGGTCCTCTGGGGCTTCAATTTTTATTTTCGTAATTCAATTAAAGTAATTTCTGGTGGACAATTAAATCTGACTGGGATTACCGAAGTGCCGATGCCTCGATTAACATATAAATAGGTAGATTCTATCTTAAAAAGTCCGCTCATATATCTCCGGCCGTATTCTGAAAGAGGTTGAATTAACCTTCCCAAAATCGGAAGATTAACTTGACCGCCATGAGTATGGCCAACTAAAACTAGATCTATTTTTTCTTTTACCGCCTCGTCAATTATTTCTCCGGCATGAGCCAATAATATCTTTGGTGCCCCTGCCTCCACTTTTTCTATTGCCTTTGTCAAATCATCACGATCGGTAAAAGAGTCATCGACTCCGATTAAATAAATAAAATCATTGTCAAGCCACAGTTTTGTGTCTTCATTATTTAAAACAACGATTCCACCTCTTTCTAACAAATTTTTAACTTGGCTGGTATCATGATTGCCCAAAACTCCAAAAATCCGGTTTTCATATCTATTTCCCAAATGGGCCCAAAACTTGGCTGCTGAATCTACTCTTCTGATTATTTTCGTTACCGGATCAATAAAATCTCCAGTGATAAAAACAAAATCAGGAGAAATTTCTTCCAGCATTTCTAAAACTTTTTTTTCTCGACGGCCAAACCAATAAGAATGAAAGTCGGAAAGTTGAACAATTTTTACCCCATCAAAAGATTGGGGTAAATTTTCTAGAGCAATAATCTGCCTTTTAATCTGAATATTATTTGGCTCAAAAATCACCATATAATATCCCAAGCCCAAAACTCCCAGTAATAATATTATCAATATTATTTTATTCATTTTTAGTAAACGGTGGTTCTGAAAAGCAGGTTCTTATTTTTGGATTTTTCCCACCGGCATTATATACAACGGATGCTCATCATCTGGTAAATTCAATATCTTTTTCACTTCTGCATCGTGAAATGCTCCAACAACTACGGTTCCGAGATTCAGCGAAACCGCTTGCAGGTGTATATTTTGACCGGCATGTCCTACTTCCATGTGCACGTATTGTATACCCCTATCCCCATACCGTCCAGTTGTTCGTTCATAGACTGCGGCGATGACTATGCTAACTGCACCTTCCCCGACCCACGCTTGCCCGAGTGCTGCACGACCCAGTTCTGCCCTTTTGTCTCCCTCTAAAGTTCGCACCAGCCGATGTTCCTCTGGTTGATACCTATAAACCCCAGCCGGAAGATTCTTTACGTCCCCGACAACGAGATAAACCTCAAGTGGGTAAGTAGCGCCCGCCGATGGCACCGTTCTGCCGCCCTGGGCCGAAGCAGTAACTCCCTGAGCCGCCCACAAGAGTTGGGAAATCTCTTGTAAATTTAAGGACTCATTTTTATATTCTCTTATGCTCCTTCTTTTCAAAAGCGTCTCTTCGATTGAGGTATCGCTTTCAAGCCTTGGTTGAGGAAGAATTATCTCTTCTCCCTTTTGAGGAAAATTTTGGTCCGGAAAAGAATTAACCGGTTCTTCTTTAAAAAATAAAGTCCCAGCCAAAACTAAAACCAACCCCAATATTGATACTGTTAAAATAATCATTTTTTTAGGCATAGAATTAAGGATAGAAATGACTCCCTCTTTTCCAATCGAAATTTGGGAAAGCCAAGAAATATTCAATGGTAAAATTATTTGATTGTTAAGACCAATTGTCGCTCGACCTTTTGGTGTCGCCCGGTCCGAAATTGAAACAGCAACAAACTTCTGAAATTATTTTACCGAATTTAATCCACAAATCCAAGAAATGAAATTTAAACTAATAGGAAAACTCGTCGGCTCGCGGGCAAAAAACCTCCGGGGAAATTAAAACTCCTAAAACCCCTCCATTTTTGCCCACTTGCCCAAAAATTTATTTTCCAGACAGAAAGTCCTATCTGTCAAAACATTATTTATTCTCTAGTTAGTAAAATTTGATATAATAAAAGCATGAAATCGATTTTAATTCAAGCAAATGCGAAAATAAACCTTAATCTTAAGATTTTGGGCAAAAGACCAGATGGCTATCATAATATTGAAAGCACTTTCCAGTCAATCGATCTGGCCGATTTTCTATTAATAGAAAAAACAAGAAATTATTTTTCGGGCAGCATTATCTGTCCCGAATCTGAAAACATTATTTTAAAGGCGAAAAATCTTTTGGAAAAAACAGTTAAGAAGGAATTACCTTGCCAGATTCATTTACAAAAAGTTATTCCTATTTCCGCCGGCTTAGGTGGGGGCAGTACCGATGCGGCGGCGACTTTGGTTGGTTTAAATTTGCTCTATAATTTAAATTTAAACAAGAGAGAACTAGCCAAAATCGGCATAAAAATCGGGGCTGATGTCCCATTCTTTCTTTATGGCGGTACTTGTCGGGTAAGCGGAAAAGGAGAAAGAATAAAACCGATTAAAATCAGGGTGTCAAAATTTTTTGTTCTTTTTCGGCCCCACAAAAGAATTGAAACCAAGATGATGTATGAACTATACGATAAAACAGGAAAAGATTTTTTAGCTATTTGTGAAAATATTTGCCCAGAAATTAAAAAATTAAAGAGGTATTTTAGTAAATTTTATTTAAAACCTCGTCTTTCGGGTTCCGGGCCAACGGTTTTTTGTCAGGTTAACGATTACCAACTAGTCAAAAAAATTGCCGAAGGTTACCCTGAATTTAACGGCGATATTTTTATTTGTCATCCGCAAAAAGAAGCAATGAAAGTTTTATGAAAAACATTGTTATTTTGGGCTCCACCGGCTCGGTGGGCAAACAAGTCTTAGAAGTAATCAGGGCTCATCCAGCAATCTACAAGATAATAGGTGTTGCCGCAAAAGACAAAACAGCCGAACTAATTTCTCAAATAAAAGAATTTAAGCCGAAAATGGTTGTTCTTGAGAAAGACGGCCAAAAATCTCTTGAGAAATTAGTCAGTCATTCCCGGGTAGATAGCGTAGCAGTGGCTATCCCGGGAACAGCAGCCCTAGGAGCCATCCTCAAGGCCATTGAAAAGAAAAAAATGATTTTCTTAGCTACCAAAGAAGTTTTGGTGGCAGCCGGTCCCCTGATAAATAAAGCTTTAAAAAAGTATAAAACTTCGCTTTTTCCCCTTGATTCGGAACACTCGGCTATTTTCCAGTGTCTACGGGGAGAGGATAAAAACACAATTAAGAGAATTATCCTGACCTGTTCTGGGGGGCCTTTCCGGAACCGGAAAAAAGATGATTTAAAAAAAGTTAAAAGAGAACAAGTTTTATCTCATCCGGTTTGGAAGATGGGACCGAAGATTACCGTTGATTCGGCAACTTTAATGAACAAGGGTTTTGAGGTGCTGGAAGCTCATTATCTTTTTGACCTGCCTCTTGAAAAAATTGAAGTTCTGGTTCACCCTGAAGGGATTGTCCACTCAATGGTGGAATTTAATGACGGAACCGTAAAGGCTTTGCTTTCCCGACCAGATATGCGGCTCCCAATTCAATACGCCCTTTTTTATCCTCGGCGACCCAAAAATTCTTGGAAAAATTTGGATTTAGTAGAGATTAAAAATTTAACTTTCCAAAAACCAGATCTAAAAACCTTTCCTTGCTTGGGTTATGCTTATCAAGCCGGCCAAATTGGTGGGACAATGCCGGCCGCCCTAAATTTTGCTGATGAAATAGCGGTAGAAATGTTTTTGGAAAATAAAATTAATTTTTTAGATATCTCCAAAATTATTAAAAGAATTCTAAAAATCCATAAGCCGATTTTTAACCCAACCCTGAAAGAAATTCTAAAGGTTAAAGATTGGGCAAGGAATCAATTGAAATGAATATCTCTATCATTTTATTCGAGAAATTTAAAGAACTCGAGAAAATTGCTAAAAGAAAAATTTCCCAGATTGCAATTTTTAATACTATTTGTCAGACAAGCTCTAAAAGGCAGGCAGAAATAAGAAAATTAGCTAAAAAACTTAATGTGGTTTTAATTATTGGTTCGTCCATCAGCACTAATACCAAGCGGCTTTACCAAATTAGTTCAAAAATTAATCCCAAAACTTTTTTTGTGAAAACAACCAGAGATTTAAAAAAAGAGTGGTTTGAGAATATAAAAAATGTAGGCATTAGTGCGGGCACTTCAACTCCTAATTGGATAATCAACAAGGTAGTAAAAAAATTAAAAATTTATGATTCAAAGAAAAAAAACAAAGAAAATTAAAGTGGGTAATATTTTTATCGGCGGCAATGCCCCAATTTCGGTTCAGTCAATGACTAAAACAGACACCCGAGACATTAAGGCTACAGTCAAACAAATTAAAAAACTGGAGAAGATTGGCTGCGAAATAATTAGGGTAGCCGTTCCCGATATGAAAGCCGCCCAAGTGTTGGGTCAAATCAAAAGACAAATTAATCTTCCCTTAGTGGCGGATATTCACTTTTCGGCTGAGCTAGCTTTGGAAGCAATTAACCAGAACGTTGATGAGTTAAGAATTAATCCCGGCAACATTGGCAATGAAGAAAAAATTAAAGCCGTGGTTTTGGCTGCCCAAAAAAAGAAAATCCCGATTCGGATTGGCGTTAACGCTGGTTCCCTAGAAAAAGACTTACTTTTAAAATATGGTGGCAAGGCAACCGCTGAAGCGATGGTGGAATCAGCCATGAGACACATTAAAATTTTGGAAAAATACAATTTTCAAGATATCATCGTTTCTTTGAAAGCTTCCGATGTTAAGAGGACGGTAGCCGCTTACCGACTGTTGTCTCAAAAAGTTGATTATCCCTTACATCTTGGTATCACCGAGGCAGGAACAGCTTTTCACGGCACAGTGATGTCAGCTATCGGTCTAGGGATTTTGCTTGAGGAAGGAATTGGTGATACTTTAAGAGTTTCTTTATGCGCGCCACCGGAAGAAGAAGTTAGGGCCGCATGGGAGATTTTGAAGTCTTTGAAAATAAGAAAAAGAGGTGTGATGATTACCAGTTGCCCAACTTGTGGCAGAACCGAAATTAATTTAGTAAAACTGGTGGAAAAGGTAGAAAAAGCCACCCAGTCAATCGACAAAGACATACATTTGGCCGTGATGGGTTGCGTGGTCAACGGTGTGGGCGAGGCGAGAGAAGCGGATTTAGCAATTGTGGGAGGGAAGAAAGTCGGTTTGATTGTTAAAAAGGGCGTAGTCGTTAAAAAAGTGCCCGAAAAAAAATTATTTAATGAGTTTATCAAAGAATTGAAAAAATCAATCAAGTGAACAATGTTTCAGCGAACAGGACTTTCTATTTAGAAAATAAATTTCCGGCGAGCGGGCAAATGGAGGAGTTTCGGGGGAGAAAACTTTTTGCCCGCGAGCCGACAGGTTTTTCCGCCCGCCGCCATAGGCGGCGAGCAATTCGTCAGGTCAGGTTTCGTCTCTTGGATTTGTGGACTAAATTCGGTAAAATAATATCAAAAGTTTGTTCCTGTTTTAATTCCGAAGCCAAGTTCGTATCTGATATGCTGGCTCCGGGGGTCGGACTCGAACCGACAGCCAACGCGTTACACTAACCCCTGTGTTTCCAAAGGGAGTGGACTATATCATCACCCTTCGCCGTAAACGTTAGGGTGCAAGGCGCTTCCCCGGCACATAACAACCGGGTACTCCTCAAAGCGGATAGTCTCTACACCTTTTCCGGACCGATCCGGAACTTGGCACGGTATCACCCCCTGAAGGGCTTCACCGTTTTCACCTTGTTTTTCAATCACGGTCTCCCGTGAAAGCTGCGTTCTCACAGCGCGTCGCTCTACCATTGAGCTACCCCGGAATATATATAATGTATAGGATATTGGGAAATTTTCAAGAGTTGGGTCAATAATCCTCTAGTTGTTTCAGAGACCGGTCGGACCTCATTCTCTCCAGAGCTTTGACCTGAATCTGACGAATTCTTTCTCGAGTGACATTAAACCGTTCGCCAACCTCTTCCAAGGTCTTGGGGCGGCCATCTTCTAGACCAAAACGCATCGCTAATATCTCCCTCTCCCGAGCCGTCAGATCAACCAACATGGCATTGATTCTTTCTCTCAACAAATTACGAGCCGCCGGATCAGACGGAGGAGCCGTATCTTTGTTCTCAATGAAATCAATCAATGAGCTTGATTCGTCATCATGACCAACCGGTTTTTCCAGAGAAACCACTTCACGCGATATCTCCATTATCTGATGAGCTTTTTCCGCGGAGATTCTCATCTCGGCTGCCACTTCTTCCGCAAAGGGCTCTCGGCCCAGAGTCCTCTGAAGCCCTCGGCTGACCTTGGTGTACTTGGTAATCTTCTCAATCATATGAACTGGAATGCGGATGGTTCGGGCGTGGTTGGCCAGGGCCCGAGTAATGGCCTGGCGAATCCACCAAGTGGCATAGGTTGAGAATTTATAGCCGCGACGCCAGTCAAACTTCTCGGCGGCTCGGAACAGACCCAGATTACCTTCCTGGATCAGATCCAGCAGGCTTAATTTAGTTGTTCGGTTGGCATACTTCTTGGCAATCGAAACCACCAACCGCAGATTGGCTCGGATCAGTTTTTGCTTGGCCTCTTTGTTTCCTTTTTTGATCTTTTTGGAAAGTACCTTCTCTTCGTCGGCATCAATCAATTCTGTTCGACCGATCTCCTGCAGGTAGGCCTGAACCGGATCTATTTTGGCGGCTCCGCCTTTTTCCACCTCTGTTTCGCCAGATAAATAAGAAACCTTGGGCTTGATCTTGACGCCTTCATTCTCCAGAAAACGATAGGTCGCCGTCATCTTTTTGACATCAATTTTCAGCCGGGGAAAAGCGTAATTGATCTCATCTTCCGTCACAAAACCCCGGTTTCGGACCTTGTCCGCCAAGACCTCAAGCCTTTTCTCGTGAGTTGTCTTTGTTTTTTTGATCTTTTCCTTTTGAAGCATGATTTTGATTTAATTCTTGGCTTAACCGATGCAGTTCCTTCATAAAAAGTTGAGCCTTGCGGGGCTTTTGTTCTCTCTCGGCTTGAGCAATCTGTTCGGTTAACTTGCGCATCTCTTCTTGTATCATCATTCTTTGCAGCTCCATCAGACAAAGCCCCATTTCCTCATCAATATTGATCTGATCGGCTTCTACCTCTAAGGCCAATACATTCAACAAGTTCTCCAAATCACGGGAAGTCGAGCGCCTCTCGGCCAAAGTATTCTCTTCCAGACAATTAATTATATCACGAGCCCATTGAGAAAAAAGCCGGAGATCTTTTTTGCCAACCAAACAATGGTATTTATCATCTTGCAATAACATGCCGACCACTCTCCGCTCTAAACGATCCTTGCGAGAAAGGTGGTCTCGGGCTATCGGCCGGTCCGGCCGATCCGCCCCGGCTTCGTCGTTTTTATCCAATCTGGTTCTTTCTAACTCAGCCCAGATATCATTTTCGTCAACTTTAAACCGCCGCGCTAACTCCTGGATCCAATGAGATTGCTCAATTCGGTCAACCACGCTGGCTAAAAGCGGAACGATCAGCCGGCTGATCTTTCTTCTTCCTTCCTGGGTTTTGGCATCATAATCCCGAAAGGCCATCTCAAAGTAAAAATCAAAAACAGATTTGGCCTGCTCAACCTGTTTGGCCCATTTCTTTGGATCCTTGGCGATAATATCAGCCGGATCAAGTCCGGCCTCCATGGTGACTACCCGGATCAAAAAACCAGCTTCTTCGGCCAGGGAAATGCCTCTTTGGGTGGCCATATTACCGGCACTATCCATGTCAAAGGCCATCAATAAATTCTCCGAATAGCGTTTCATAATATCAAGCTGCTGGTGGGTCAAAGCGGTGCCGCTACTGGCCACAGTTTGGCTTAATCCAGCTTGATGACTCATGATAACATCGGTATATCCTTCGGTTAAAATTACCTGATTTTTTTCACGAATTGAGGATTTGGCTTTATTCAATCCATATAAAACACGACTCTTATCATAAATCAAAGTTTGCGGAGTATTGATGTATTTAGCTGAATCTTCATCACCCTGAAAAATACGACCCCCAAAACCGATGATCTGACCCTGCAGGTTGGCAATCGGGAACATTATGCGTCCACGAAAGCGATCATAAACAGTTCCCTTGTCCGGATGTTTGACGGCCATTCCAGCCACCACCACTTCTTCTTTTCGAAAGTCATTTTTCATCAAAAACTCCAACAGCCCAGTCCATTTTTCTGGCGCATAGCCCAGCCGCCACTCTTGAATGGTTTCCGGCTTCAATCCCCTCTCCTCCAGATATTTCTTGGCCATTAAACCGGTGTCATCTTTCTCCAGATTGTGTTGGAAAAAAGAAGCTGATTTCTCGCAGATATCAAAAAGAACTCGTTGCTGGCTTCTGAGATGAGCATTAGCCGGGCTTATCTCAACTCCTGCCCGGCGGGCCAAGAGATGCAAGGCCTCTCTAAAATCAACTCCCTCCATTTCCATGATAAAAGAAAAGATGTCGCCATAAACTCCGCAGCCAAAACACTTATAGGTTTGTCTTTCCGGGGAGATATAGAAAGAGGGTGTTTTCTCATTATGGAAAGGACAAAGAGCCTGGTATCCGGCGCCCACTTTCCTCAACTTCAAATACTCCCCGATGATATCGATGATGTCCAATCGACTTTTAACCTCTTGAGCCGAAGATGTCATGATCGGGTTCATTTTAGCCCAAACAACCAGAGACAACAAGAAAATAAACCTTGATTCTGGGAATTAATAGCTCGAAAAGTCAAAAGCCAATCGTTGGTTTTGACTTTTAATTAAACTCAAGCAACTTAACAAATTAGTGTCCAGAATCTAACGCAACAATTTGGCGTAAAATGTCAAAAATATTAAGTTAGATTCATGTGAAAAACTACAAAAGATTAGATCTTGATGAGCCGGAAGAAATTAGGTGTCAGAGTATCTTTCACTCACCCGAGAAGCCCCTGGGAACGAAGTACAAATAAAAACACTAACGACTTGATCGGACAATTCTTCCCTAAAGGGGCTGATTTTCGCAAAGCAAGCAGATATGAGGTTAAGAAAGCGCGAGGCTTATTGAATGGACGACCTCGGGCCATGCTTAATTTCCAAAAACCTTATGGGTATTTAATCAACTTAATAGCCACGCTGTTGCGTTAAATGTTGGAAACTAACCATATTTAAAAATGATCTAAAGCTTGGATAAGTTGAGTTCTTGGTGTTGAGAAAATTCCCTCACTCCAGACCTAATTTAATTCTATTATATCTATCAAGATAAATTTTTTCCGCATCCTCGATGGTGCAAGAATACTTGCTTTTATGTCTACCACAATAACCAGCCCAACCATTAGCCATAATACTTTTATCAACTTCCTCTGCTGACTCCAATTTCAACGCCTCATTTCTACAAGTAGTAGTTCCTATCCCAGCCTCATAAACATCGCAGGCACCAAAGGCATGTAAAACTTCATGGGTTATTCCTTGCCATCCAGGCATCTTAAATATAGTATCCGGAGTCCCGCCACCAGAATAAGGCCCCTCACAAAAATAATAAGATGGCATTTTTAATCCATTTTCACTCATTACAATTGCGCCAGCATTATAACCCACTATTCTGTGCATCGCAGTTGTACAAAAATGATACTTTTCACGTTCCCCGTCTTGAGGAATAATTGGTCCTGATTTTCCCATAACAAGGATCTTGTAATCGTAATTAGAAAGGTCTAAATTATTGGATTTGAGAGTATCTATTAAAGGAGTTATCCAGTTTAGGTCGTTCTTTAATAAGGCGTGCTGTTTACTAATACATTCTGCTCTAAAAAATTTCAGATCAGGAAAATCGGGCTTGCTATGTTCTTCACATCTATCTGGAGGACAGTCTGACCATAAAATAACATCACTTTTTGGGAAATAGACATCATTATCCACTACCTCAATCCAACTTCCTGGCATTTCTGTATAAAGACGTAGTCTTTTTTCAAAGGTTCCGGGGAAGGTTGGATTATCGCGTTCAAAAGCTACTTTGGCTGGATTCCAACAAAGATTATTTGCCCTATATTCGCCCAAGAAATCAACAACAAATTTTATCCCTTTCTTGCTAAAGATGTTATTTAAAGCGTTTTCAATTTTACTTTTGTTAGGGTATAGTTCTGTGTGTCAATTCGCATTATAAGTTTCATTACTCTCTGAAATATAAACAATCCCAATTTTTTTATATTTTATAGAGATATCAAGTATGCATCGATTATCAGAAGTTTTATAGCCAAAGGGACAACCGCATAAAGAAGCTTTATCAATTAGAACTCCATTGTGGCAATATTTTGGTTTATTAGTTGAGCATTGGCCATAGAGGGTCCCATCGGCGCATTTTGAGACAACCGGTTTTTCTTCAATTGTTTCTTCTGGAGCAATTTCTTCCTTGGGTAATTCTTTCTCTGGCGGAGGAACGATTTCTTCTTCTGGTTTAACAACTTCTTCAGCTGGCTTCTCGGAAATTTTTGGCACTTCTGGGATTTGTTTTGAGAGATAATAATATAAGCCGCCGGCAAATAAGCCGACTACAGCTAATACAATAATTATCCCGATTAAACCTTGTCCTCGATTTAGAGAATTATTTTTCTACATGTGTTTCTGCTTTCATTTTCATTTTCCATCAAAAAAATGTTGTGTTGAGAACAAAATTAGATTTTCTCTAAAAATTCCTGATAGGCTTTAGCGAACTCTCGAAAAGTCTCAGGAGCTTTTTGGAGATTTTGATAGACTTTTTCTGGCTCTATTTCTTCATAAAGATGAACTAAAATATTTCTAAATCTTGCCATTCCTTCGGATCTTTTGAAAAGTTCTTCAGAAATTATTCTTGTTTCTCTCAACTCTTTTATTATATCCTCATAAGTTTCAGCAGCTTTATTAAATTTTTCAGCCAGAAAATAATTTCCAACATCAGTAATTGCCTCTATTCCAATAATTAAGTTATACATAGTTGCCCCCTGGGCTTTATCGTCTCCAAGGAATTTCTCAAAAGGAGTCTTTTTTAGATCTTCCAATTTTTCAATTACTTCTTCTAATTTTTTCAACTTTTTCAAAATAGAAGATTTAACTTCTGGGGACATGAATTTTAGGAGGCTGACCAAAAGTTCCCTCTTTGATTCTTTTAATCATTGCCTCCAAAGAGGTTTTTAATATATGTTTTGTATCTTGATATTCTTTCATCACTTGATTTTCAAAAAGGATTTGAATCCCTTTATCTTTAATAAAAATTGGTCTTCCCGAAAAAACAATCTGATACTTCAAAAAAGGCTTGGCTTGGTTCAAAATAATAACATCTACGTAATCAGTTTTGAGTAGCCTACCAATTTCTATGGCAATTTTTAAACTTTTATCAAAATGCTCATCGGGTTTTATCTTTTTACTCAGTAAAACCCCGAAATCAAAATCTGAGAAATGATGCGCCTTTTCTTTCGCTTGGGATCCAAACAAATAAGCCAAAACTACCCCTTCTTTTTTGAAAATTTTTTCTAAATTTTCTCGGTTTTTTTCAATTAAGTTTGCCACATTTTTATTCTATCTCAAAATGCTTTGCCGGTCAAATTTTCTTATTTCATTCCTTTCTCTAATGTCTCAATAAATCTCAGTGGGTCAACGCTAGCCCTATTAATTTTTATTGATAAATGTAAATGGAGTTCTATCGAGTAGCCAGTGTTTCCAGAAAGAGCAATAATTTCTCCTCTTTTCGCTGCTTTTCCTTCAGAAACTTTGAATTCGTCCAGATGTAAATAAGGGAAGAAAATTCTCATTCCGTGGTCAATAATGATTGTTTTCCCGTAGTTGGTTAATTTTTGGGAAAGACGAACTATTCCATCATTAATGGAGAAGGCCGGAGTGCCAATATCGGCTTCGAGGTCTACTCCCAAATGCTGGAGAGTTATTTCTCCGCTTTTTCTAATATTGCCAAAAGGGCCGACATCTTTTATTTTTTCCAGAGGATAAGCAAAAGCTTGGTCAAAATAGGGTTTTGGAGTGTAAATACTGAGAGCTTTTTTCAAGACTAGATTTTCTTTACTAACAATTTCATCAACAATTTTTGATGGAGTAAAACCTTTTTCTTCGAGCTCTTTTGTAACCAAAAGTTCGGTCACTGGAAAATTACTATTCACTATATTTACTTCTTTTTCAAACTTACTAGATTCAAGAATTTAACGCTTTAATTTTTTATGGTATCCTACCATAATGTTGCGTTAAATCCTTGCATCTAGTTTATTACGTCTTTTATTTGCTCGGATTGGCAAGCCCCATTGTCCGAAATGCAAAAAAGAAGTTTCACGACAGACAACTGATCAGATAACCGAACAGATTTTAAGATTGTCCAAAAATACTGAAATTATCATTTTAGAACCAGTAGTTCGAGGCAATTTTCATGGGCCACTGGCGGGTTGGAGTCTCAAAAATTAGAATTGATAGTTATCATTGCCAAAGTTCAAGTCAAGATTATTCTAAACAGATATTACAAGAGGAGTGCCTGAAAGGAAATAAATATTTGTGGGGATGTGAGGCAGAATATTTTTTGACAAAGTCAGAGCATTTTTGATAATTATAATTTCCACAATCTTTTGGAAAACAACATTCTAAAATCTCTCTCAGAAATCTTCCAGACACCGGATCAAATCCATGTTTTCTACCCCTTGAATCTATCCATTGGGCGGCTAAATCTCCTGTAAAATGCGATCTCCATCCATGGCCTTGTTCTCCATAACCTAGACATCCATAATAACAGCCCGCACCCTCAATGCAGGAGGTACCACTATTAAATTCCTGCCAATTAATCGGAAAACTAGTGGCTCTAATACACTGTTCCTTGAAATAAGGGTGGGGAGTTGGTGCCCAAAAACAATCTTTACCTTCCCAATGGGCATTGCATTCTCTTTCTGATTTATATTGACTGCAGGGAGTGATTGGTTTTTCTACCGGTTTTCCGCTACACCATTTAGGACAACCTGCTTCAAAGTCACAATTGGGTACTTCGATACCTTCTATTCTTATATCTTTATAAAATTTCCAGAAATCATCATAACCCCCATGTGAGTAAAAATATTGTACAATGTGTCCATTATAATGTGCCGGGCCATAAATATCTCCTAGTCCAAATTGATGTCCTAATTCATGGCGAAAAGTGGTAACTGTTTCCTCATATCCGATAAAAAATTCTCTGTTGGCACAAGCCACCAGAGGTCCGCCACCACATTCTAAACATAGATTTTCTGGGGTTTCTTTTTCTCCTGTGATGGCAACAACATAACTCTTGGGGTTTGTTAAGTAATCTTTCTCAAAGTATTTACATTCTTTTAACTTTTCATTAAAGAAAGAAGGATAATCTGGGGTTGCATCATTAATACATTGAAATTGACATTCTTCAGGTAAAATAAACACGCTGATTTTATCTAAATGTGAAGAAAAGGGTTCTACGGTAAGTAAGCCATAACCTAGTTCTTCTGAATTACTGAATAAAAATCGGTAAGCATCATTTTCAAAATTAAGAGAGAAATCATCTAAATTATATGGTTTATCATATCTTAATTTATCAGATGGATAATTGATAGGAACAACAAATATTTTCAGTGTTTTTGAAGGATCACCGCTTCCAAATATTCTAAGGCATTTATCTGCTTTTTCTGGGATTTGTTTTGAAAAATAATATAAGCCACCGGTTATTAAGCCAATGACCGCTAAAACAACAATTGCCCAAATTAAATTCCGTCCTCGATCGTAAAAATTAATTTTTATCATAAATTTCAGACTGGAAAAAGCTGTTAATTTCAATATTTATTGGGATTACTTCTTTTATTTTATCATTTTCTATTAATAAGACCTTTAAAATTTGACCCCGCATTGTTTCTTTGGAAAAACTTTGATCAAAAACAAAATCTCCTATTTTCATTTTGCATTTTCGATATCTTACCAGATTCAAGAATTTAACGCAACATTATGGTAGGATATCATAAAAAATTAAAGCATTAAATTCTATGGAAACATATTATCGTTTGACTTTTGAAGAAAGAGAAGAATTAACCGGCTTCTCTCTCAAAAATGTTCTTTTAGCGCAATGGCAAATTATTTGGGAAGGGATAAGGGTGCCTGAAGATATCCGAACCGATTTCATTAACGGGTTTCGGCGGGTAGAATTCCCATCGCCTCCTCTTCCATCCGCCTCACTCGAAAGTAGAAGCGAAAAGGCAAACTGCCAAAGAATCTGAAAAAATGTCAGCTCGAACTTTATTCTGAAAGACAAAAAATTAAATTTCTGCTTCAAAATCAGCTGACGAACCCGTGTGGCGGGCGAGCCAATGACTTCATTTCCTAACTGGCGGTGTATTCTGAATATAGCCCGAACGAATTTTCTGCCTCGCCCCGCCGAGCGGGGCGAGGCAGGCAGCCGCGACGGTTTCGCCGCATTCTTTAACAATTTCCAGTTTTTCTTTGGCGGCAGAAAATTTATTTTTTAACTGCTTCGCAAATATAAGATATGGAATTCAAGTTAATAATCCTAACACTTAAACCAGCTTTTTTGAAAATATTTTTTAATTTTTCTTTTGAAAATTACTCGGAAATTAAACCTTCTGTAGTAATAACTGTTCCGTCTTTGCTTGTCTTTTTAATTTTTACCTTCGTTTTTTTATACACATCAATTCTGATTGGCGATGCTTTCTCTGAATATACGCCTATGATTATTTTTCCTTTTCTCTTGGCTACCCTTTTCATCTCTTTCAATATTTTAAGTTTGTTTTTACCGAAATTGCCAAAAGTATTACCCATACAAATAACATAATCGAAAGTATTATTTTCAAAATGCATATTTTCCGCATTCTCCAAAAATATCTTAACATTTCTAAATTGAGAGAGGTCTTTTCTCGCTTCTTTTATTGCCTCTCGGTCATAGTCAATTCCGCTAATATTTTTAGCAATATTTATGAGTAATTTTGTGTCTTTACCAAATCCACAACCCACATCTAAAACTGAAGAGTTCTTTTTAATGTTTTCTCGCAACCAAATTTCCTCTTTTTTAATCCATTCTCTGTATCTTGGCGAAGAATTTTCAATGGCTTATTTCCACCATCTATGGAAAGAACATTTATTTATTGTTTTCATAATGAAAAATTTTCTTTTATTATTTAATTTTCTTTTTCAGCCAAAAATGAATATAAACTGGTAGCCGAGCGCCGAGCCGCAGCGAGACGCGAGGCGTCAAATTCCTTTACAAATTCCAACTGGCGGAGAGAGTGGGATTCGAACCCACGAGCCCCTTACGAGGCACGGCTTTCCAAGCCGTTCCATTAAACCACTCTGGCATCTCTCCCTACTCTTTTTTATCAATTAATCTCTTGATCCTCTCTTCGACTGGCGGATGAGTAGAAAATATTTTGATCAAAGCACTTTCGGCCTGTTCGCCCCTGAACGGAGAAACAACAAACAAGTGGGCACTGGCTGTGTCGGCTCGGGTCATTGGACTGGGGTCGCTTGATATCTTGGCCAGGGCTCCCGCCAGCCCTTCCGGATAGCGAGTGATTAAAGCACCCGAGGCATCGGCCAAAAACTCTCGGCGACGCGAGAGGGCGGCCTTAATCAGGACCGCCGCCAAAGGAGCCAAAATAATCCCAATTATGCCAATGATCAGTATTATCGGATTGCTTTGCCGCCGATTTCCTCCCTGCCACAAACTCATCCGAATGGCTAAATTAGAAATCACGGCAATGGCTCCGACCAGAATGATAACTGCTGTTCCCAACAAGATATCACGATTTTGGATGTGAGCCAATTCATGGGCAATAACTCCCTCCAATTCAGCACGATTAAGCCGCTCCATCAATCCCCGAGTGACCACCACCGCCGCATTCTTATCATTTCGGCCGGTGGCCAAGGCATTGGGCTGCCTTTCTTCCATCACATAAAGCTTCGGCATCGGCAAACCAGCTGAAATAGCCAGATTCTCGGTTAGGCGATAAAGTTCCGGCTCATTTTCTATGGTCGCCGGCCTAGCTCTCATCATCTTTAAAACCAGCTTATCAGCGTGCCAATAAGCAAAGAAATTCATGATCAAGCTCCAGATAATGGCAAACCCCAGGATAAACCAAGATTCAAACCAATAACCCAAAAACCACCCCAGGCCGATGATAAACGTCATCAGAATAATCATCAGCAACCAAGTGCGGCGAATATTGCTCTCGGCCTGACTGTAGAGATTTGGCATTTTAAAAACTTACCTTGGGGGCTTGCCGAGCGGCCTCGTCCTCCAGCTCAAACAGACTGGCTTTCTCAAACTTGAATATTCCAGCCACCATGTTGTCCGGAAAACTCTCAATTCTAATATTAAGATCGCGAACATTCCGGTTGTAGAAACGGCGAGAAGATTGAATCTTGTTCTCGGTCTCAGCTAACTCTTGCTGTAAAGCCATGAAGTTCTGCGAAGCCTTTAATTCAGGATAATTCTCGGCGACCGCAAACAAGGATTTAAGAGTCTGCGACAAGGCATTCTCGGCCCGAGCATGCTCGCCAACCGTCTGGGCATTGACCGCCGAAGCCCGGGCTCGAGTTACATTATCAAATACATCCTTCTCGTGCCGGGCATAACCCTTGACTGTTTCTAATAAATTTGGAATGAGATCATACCGTCTTTTAAGCTGAACATCAATGTCGGCCCAAGCTTCTTTGGCTCTTTGGCGCAATTTAATCAATCGATTATAGGCATACACCACCCAGAGCAGAACAACCGCCACTATTCCTAAAATAGAATAAATGAAATTCATGTTACTGATTTAATTATGTTCTTATTATAACTCAAAGGACTCCCGGTTATCAACCAGAGGGGGCCTTTGCAATATTCATCTTTTTTCTTTTTTACATTCCAGCCATTTCCCCGTAGCCCGGAGCAGCCGGCTTTTCTTCGGGAACATCAGTCACCGTTGCCTCGGTAGTCAAAAGCATCATGGCCGCCGAAGAGGCATTTTCCAGAGCTGTTCGACAAACCTTAGTTGGATCGATCACACCCGCTTTGATTAAATCCTCATACTCACCAGTCAAGGCATTGAAGCCAAATCCACCTTTGCCGGTTAGGACCCGGTCAACCACGACTGAACCCTCGAACGCGGCATTCTCGGCAATTCCTCGAATCGGCGCCTGAATGGCTTTTTCCAATATCCTCAAGCCGACCTTTTCTTCTCCTTTCACCTCGACCTTGTCGAGCGATTCGCCGGCTCGCAATAGAGCAACTCCGCCTCCGGGAACAATACCTTCTTCAATGGCCGCCTGGGTAGCCGCTAAGGCGTCTTCGGCTTTATGTTGTCGCGCCTTCTGCTCTGCCTCGGTCGGCGCCCCAACTCTAACAATCGCCACCCCACCGGTCAGCTTAGCCTTTCTTTCCTGTATCTTTTTGCGTTCAAAATCGGACTCCGCTTCTTTCTCGGCCTGCGCTAAAGCGCCGATCCTTTTTTCTATTTCAGATTGATCTCCTCGACCGTTGATGATGATGGTGTCATCTTTAGTAGAAACCACTTTTTCCGCCTGGCCAAGATCATCAAGTTGGGCATTCTCAAGCTTCATACCCTTGTCCTCCGTAATAACCCGGCCACCGGTAACAGTGGCAATGTCCTCAAGCATCTCCTTGGTCCGACTGCCAAAACCCGGCGCTTTGACCGCCAACGTATTAAAGACCCCCTTGATCTTGTTGATGATCAGGGTAGCCAAGGCTTGGCCGTCGACATCTTCAGCCACAATGACTAACTCTTTCTTGCCCGACTCAGCCATCTTCTCCAAGATGGGCAATATCTCGGCTAAAGCTGATATCTTTCGATCAGTAATCAGAATCATCGGATTCTTCATCTCCGCCCTCATCCGCTCTTGATCCGTAACCATATAAGGCGAGATATAACCCTTGTCTATTTGAAGACCCTTGACCATCTCTTTCGACAGACCAAAGGTCTTGGATTCTTCAATAGTCACCACCCCATTGGGGCCAACCTCGGTCAGGATGTCAGCGATCAGGTTGCCCAGTTCGGCATCTTCCGCCGAGATGGTGGCCACTTGGGCAATTTCAGCTTTGTTGGTAATTTTCTTGGACGACTGCTCTAGCGCTTTGATCAAGACCTTGACCCCTTTGGTAATTCCTCTTTTAATGGCCAGCGGATCTGATCCGGCGGTGACATTTTTCATTCCTTCGCTGGCGATCGCTTGAGTCAGGACCACTGCCGTGGTCGTACCGTCGCCAGCTACTTCACCAGTTTTAGAGGCCACCTCTTTGACAATCTGAGCCCCCAAGTTCTCGGTCTTATCAGATAATTCGATTTCTTCAGCGATAGTTACTCCGTCATTGGTAATAATCGGACCACCGTAGCCTTTCTCAAGAATGACATTCCGACCCTTGGGACCAAGCGTTACCCGAACAACATTGGCCAGCTTGTCCAGGCCAGATTTCAACTTTTCACGAGCCTCTTCATGATATTTAATTTCTTTTGGCATATTTATTTTAAATTAATTATTCAATGATAGCCAAGATGTCATCCTCTCGCGCCATAAGATAATCCTTGCCGTCAACTGATATTTCCGTCGGACCATACTTAGAGAAGATGACCTTGTCGCCCTTTTTAATGCTCATTGGTCGACTGTCGCCAGAGTCAAGCTTCTTACCGGGGCCAACGGCGACAACCGTTCCTTGTTCCGGCGATTCACGATCGGCTGTTTCCGGGATGATGATGCCGCTCTCGGTCTTCTCCCTCTCTGAAACGGGCTCGATCAAAACATGGTCTGATACCGGTTTTATTTTTTTCATGTGTTATTTAGTAATTTAATTGAACGATTAATTTGAAAACCAGCTTTTAAATTAAAACTGTTTTCACAAGTTTTTATTGTAGCAATTTTTTTGTTTTAGTCAAATTTGATAAAAACAACAGTTTTGATAAGATAAAGCACATGCAAAAGTGGGGATCTAGATTGATCGGCCAAATAGCGGGCGGGGTTCTTGGACTCTATGTCGCCCAGAGATATATCTCCGGGGTGTCTCTGCTGTCTGGCTGGGAACCACTGATTTGGGGCGGGGTGGCTGTCGGCTGTCTCAATTTTCTCTTGAGACCGATACTGATGATCATTGCTCTTCCTCTCCGCATCTTGACTTTTGGTCTTTTTAGCGCCATCATTAACATGCTTGTCATTTGGTCGGCGACTCTGATCTATCCCGCTTTGGTTATTCCTTGGTTCTGGCCCCTCTTCTGGACCTCTCTTTTGATCAGTTTAAGCGCGACCTTTATTTCTTTTATCACGACATGAATTTATTAGTTATCGCTCAAATATCAGTTTCGATCATCCTGATTATCGTTATTCTGCTTCAGCAAAGAGGCACCGCCATTGGCAGTTTCATGGGCGGGGGAAGCAGCGAAACTTATCTGGCTCGCCGAGGAATCGAAAAATATCTTCTTTGGGCAACAATTGCCTTAATACTTGCTTTTGTCGGATTAGCCATTGCTAACCTGATCTTTTAAACGATGACTGAGGCACCCCCTGATAAACTACCAAACGATTATTTCACTTGGAAAAATCTCTGGTCTCGATTTCGTTTATGGGAAAAAATAGCCCTGGCTTTTTTTCTGCTGGTCGGTCTGTTCTCCAGTTCTCAATTGATAATAAGCTCTCAACAAAGATTGTTTGAGCTCCGGCCAGCTTTTGGTGGAATCTATCGCGAAGGAGTTGTCGGCCAACCAAGATTTTTAAATCCTCTTTATGCCCCGGCCAACAACCCGGACCTGGATATTGTCGAGCTGGTTTTTTCCGGCCTAATGAAATATGATGCCCGGGGCAATCTTGTCCCTGATCTGGCTCAAAAATATGAACTGGATGAATCGGGAAGAGTTTATCAGTTCACTCTAAGGGAAAACCTGTTCTGGCACGACCATGAGCCCTTAACCGTTGATGACGTTATCTTTACCATCCACACCATTCAGAATCCGGACTATAAGAGCCCATTGCGGGCCGGATGGCTGGGAGTCAAGCCCGAGAAGATATCTGACCGGGAGATTAAGATTGTTCTGGATATCCCCTATGCCGGCTTTATTGAAACAGCGACCACTAAGATCATTCCTCGCCATATCTGGAAAGAAACCCCGCCTTTAACTTTCCCTTTGGCCGTGTCCTCAACCCTTTCCTTCATCGGTTCGGGGCCTTATCGTTTTCAAAGCCTGAGTCTGGACAGTCAGCGAAAAGTCCAATCTCTGAATCTTGAGTTCTTCGACCGCTATCATATACCTGGTCGGCCATATATCGCTGAGATCTCTTTCCGATTTTATGAGAACGAAGAAGACCTCTGGCAGGGCGCTAAACGGGGTGAGATTGACGGTTTCGCTTTAAGCAATCCTGAACTAGCTGGTTTGGTAGGCGACGAGTTTACCGCTTCCCGGATAGAGATGCCGAGATATTTCTCGATCTTTTTCAACCCCGGCCAGTCACAGTTGCTGGCCATCAATGCTATTCGCCAGGCCCTAACTTTGTCCACGAACAAAGAAGATCTGGTGGCCAAAGTTGTTTCCGGCCAAGGACGGACTACCGATTCCCCGATACTGCCGGAGTTCTACGGCTTTGAGCCGCCAAAAACAACTTTTGGATATAATCCGGAAAGAGCGGCCGAGATATTTGATGGATTAGGGTACAAGCTGACGGAAGAGTCCAAATTTAGACGAAAGACCCTGATAACCGACACCAATGTTTTTAAATCAGATCTAAGACTAGGAAGCCAAGGCCATGAAGTCAGAGCGCTGCAAGAATGCCTGAGTCAATTTCCGGAAATATATCCCGAAGGTGAGATCACTGGTAATTTTGGGCCCAAAACCCAAAAGGCGGTAATCAAATTCCAGGAAGCACACTCAGAAGAGATCCTCGCCCCCTGGGGTTTCAACCAAGGAACTGGCCTGGTTAGTCGCACCACCCGAACCAGGCTTAATGAAGTATGCTTCCCGGCCGATGACCAATATCAGCTGCTAGAATTCACTTTGACCACCATTGATCAGCCGCATCTGGTAAAACTAGCTCAAGCTATTAAAGATCAGTGGTCTCAAATCGGCGCCAGGCTCAATGTCAACCTGATGCCGTTGGCTGAACTAGAAAGTCAAGTAATCAACCCGCGCAATTACGAGATGCTTTTGCTGGGACAGGTGCTTGGAATCATCCCCGATCCCTTGGCTTTCTGGCACTCATCCCGAAAAAGAGAGCCCGGAGTCAATCTCGCTCTTTATCAGAACGAACAAGTTGATCAATTACTGGAGCAGGCTCGAGCCACCCCGGATGAGAGAGCCAGGGCTCTTCTTTTGGAAAAATTTCAGAATATTGTCATTAACGACTTCCCGGCCATTTTCTTTTATCAGCCGGATTATATTCATTTCATCTCACCAGGCGTACAGGGCCGCGAAACAGAGCGGATTGCCTCGCCGCCCAAAAGATTCTCAACCATCGTTGACTGGTATCTAAGAACTCGCCGAAGCTGGAATCGATGAATAGATTGTTTTTTGATTCCGATCAGGCTAAAATAGCGCTGAAGCCAAGGTGGCGAAACTGGCAGACGCGATAGCTTCAGGAGCTATTAAGCGCAAGCTTGTGCGGGTTCGAATCCCGCCCTTGGCACCAAAAACATAAACTCCGAATGACAAAATTTCCTATTGTAAAATTTTTAACCTGTTTCGGTTGAACGACCGAAGCCAAGCAATTTGTTATGATCAAAAAAGATTCTAAACTCTCTATTATTCCACTCGGCGGACTAGGCGAAGTCGGGCGGAATATGACTTTGGTTGAGTGCCAAAGAAAAATACTTATTATTGACGCCGGCGTAGGTTTCCCCCAGGAAGACACTCCCGGGATAGACTTTGTCATCCCCGATGTTTCCTATCTCAAAAAACGCAAAGAAGATATCATCGGCATGGTCTTTACCCATGGACACTATGACCATATTGGCGCCATCCCCTACATCTTGGACAGCATCGGCCGAGTGCCCATGTTCGCCTCGGACCTGACCCGAGAGATCATCCTTCGTCGAGAAAAAGAGTTCGCTCATCGAATCAAGGCCGATGTAACCTCGGTCAAGAGCGGGCAAACCGTCTCTTTGCCCCCGTTTAAGATAACCTTTGTCCATCAGGTTCATAACATTCCGGCCAACTTTGGTTTGCTGATTGAAACCCCAGATGGGAATATCTTCCATACCGGAGATTTTAAATTCGATGATGACCCGGTCAATGACCGACCGGCTGATCTAAAAGAACTGGAAAAAATCAGTAAAAAGAACATTCTACTGCTGATGTCGGACTCAACTGGAGCTGAAGACCCGGGACACTCCTTGTCGGAAAGGGTAATCAGCCACAACATTGAAGAACTTTTCCGGACGGCTAAAAAGAGAGTCGTTGTTGCCACTTTTGCCTCCCTGATAAACCGAATCCAGCATGTCATCACTTCTTCTGAAAAGAACGGACGAAGGGTAGCGATTGTCGGCCGATCGATGAAGGAAAATGTCGAGGTGGCTCAGAAATTGGGCTATCTAAAAATAAAGCCCGGGACGATTATCAAGCCCGAGCAAGCGGCCAGTCTTTCTTCGGAAAAAGTAACCATTATCTGTACCGGAAGCCAAGCCGAAAGTAAAGCCGCCCTGCTTAGAATAGCCAATAACGAAGACCGCCACATCAAAGTTGATCGGGGAGACGTCATTGTTTTCTCTTCATCGGTCATTCCGGGAAACGAAAGAACCGTTCAGGCCCTGAAAGATCGCTTCTACCGACAAGGATTGGATGTGATGCATTACAGCATGATGGACATCCATGCCGGCGGCCATGCTCGTCGCGACGAGCTGGCTCAAATGATTAAAATAATGAACCCGAAATATCTGATGCCCATTCATGGATATTGCGCCATGTTGGTCAACCATCAAAAGTTGGCAGCTGAGAACGGCCTTCCCGAAAAGAATGTTATCATCGGAGAAAACGGCCAAGTAGTCGAACTTTCATCAAAAGAATTGATTATTGGCCGCCGGATGGTACCAGCCAGTTATGTGTTTGTCGACGGTCTCGGAGTGGGCGATGTCGGTGAAGTTGTTTTAAGAGACAGGCAAAATCTGGCTCAAGACGGCATGTTTGTCGTTATTGTGGCCATTGATCACAAAACCGGCAAGATACAAGATTCCCCTGATATTATCTCTCGCGGTTTTGTCTACCTTCGGCAGTCCAAGCAGCTGCTCAAAGAAACCCGCCAAAAGGTGGCGGAGATAGTTTCCCGCTCCACTCGGGGCAATAAGAAGTTTGACGTAAACTATATCAAAGCTAATATAAGAGATGACATCGGCGCTTTCCTATTTGAAAAAACACAAAGACGGCCGATGGTTCTGCCCGTTGTCATTAAGATCTAAAAATGACCATCTTTTCCGGCATCAGACCAAGCGGCCCGATACATATCGGCAATTATCTGGGAGCCATTAAAAGCTGGCTGTCCCTTCAAGAAGAGCATCGCTGTTTTTTCTGCATCGTTGACCTGCACGCCATCACTACCCCCTTCCAGCCCAAGCAAATAGAAAA
>CAZUSP010000001.1:0-3800 GCA_964623505.1 uncultured Candidatus Saccharibacteria bacterium | reverse complement strand
TTTTGTTTCAGCCTCGGGCTTGATCCCCAAAAATCAACCTTATTCATCCAATCTCAAGTGAAAGAGCATGCTGAATTGGCCTGGATCCTGGGCGCGGTCACTCCTTTCGGAGAGCTTTCCCGAATGACCCAGTATAAAGATAAATCAAGGCGCCTAAAACCGTCCCAGATCAATGCCGGACTGCTTTGTTACCCAGTTTTGATGGCCGCCGATATTCTTCTTTATCAAACCGAAGGAGTGCCGGTTGGCGAAGACCAAAAACAACACGTTGAGCTGACTCGGGCCCTGGCCAGAAAATTCAACCATCGCTTTGGCGAGACCTTCAAGATTCCCCGGGCCCTGATCAGTAAAAACCAGGCTCGGATCAGGTCTCTGCGTGATCCTGCCCGAAAGATGTCAAAGACTGACGACCCTCAAGGAGCTATTTCATTTCTTGATTCTCCGAAAGAGATAAGAGCGCGGGTAATGAGCGCTGTTACTGATTCAGAAAAGCAGATAAAATACGATCCTAAAAATAGGCCTGGCTTGGCTAATTTACTGGATATCTACAGCGCATTTAAACAAATAACGGCCAAAGAAGCTGAAAGTGAGTTTTCTGAACTGGGCTACCAAGAACTTAAAGAATCGCTGGCCGATCTATTGGTTGATTTCATCGAACCGATCCAAAAGCAATACCAGGGTTGGATAAGCCAGCCTGAAAAGATAAAAGCCATCCTCGATGATGGCCGAAAAAAGGCCCAGCGGAAAGCCGGGAAAACCCTTGATCTGGTTAAAAACAAGATGGGATTAACCAGTTGACGCCTATCTTTAACTGCGATATGATGAAGATATGACAAAGTATCAACTCAGTTTTCTCGTTTCACTCAAGCTTAAAGCCGAACAGATCAATCAGTATCAAGAAAAAATAATTCGGCAAATAAAAGAAATCGGGGCAGAAGTAGAGAATATTTCTGAAACTCGAGAACAGGTTTTGGCATACAGCATTAAAGAAGAAAGAAAGGTCTGGTTGGTAAACCTGACTCTTCGCTCCGAACCAAGTAAGATAAATCAAATCAAGTCTTTTCTGGAAAAGGAAGACCTGATTCTTCGTTCAATGATTTCCGCCATTCCCAGAGAGAGGCCCTGGTCTGCTCTGCGGCGGCCGAGCTCGCGAAAGAAGGAAGGGGTTTTGGCCGGAGCGGCAGCTGAAGAAAAACCAAAGGTTGAAAAAAATTTAGACCAGAAAATTAACGAGATACTTAATTGGGAATAATGGTTACTTTTAATTTTGATAAAAAAGAACAAGAAACCAACCGGGATTTTTCTCTTATCCCGGATGGGATATATGATGCCCGCATTGAAGATGTTGAAGAGCGGGTTTCTCAGTCCGGCAATCGCTATAAAAGACTGACTTTTCGTCTATTCGGCGAAAAAGCCGAAAATGAAAATGTGGCTCGTCGGATGCTCTGGGACAATTTGGTTCTTCTGGAACAAGTTGAGTGGAAGATTCAAAACCTGCTTTATGCCTGCGGGCTTCCCTATGAGGGAACCGTGACGCTTTCTGACACTTGGTCTGAATTAATTGGAAAAGAGCTGAAGCTGGGCGTCGGAACAAGCGAGTACCAGGGCCAAAAAAGAAATGATGTTAAGAATTATTATGCGGCCAATACTAAAGTAATTGACCCAAATCAATCTGAAAAAGTGGTTCAAACCAAGAGAGAAAAGCCCTCGAAGAAGATCGGATCCAAAAAACAAGAAACCAGGTCAGATTTCCCGGAAGAAGAAATTAACATTGAGGATATTCCCTTTTGATCATGAAGAGAAATTTCTGCCACTTGTGCCAAAAAGAAGTCATTCATATTGATCACACCAACACCTCTCTTTTGTCGGACTTTTTGACTCCTCAAGGAGAAATAAAAAAACACCAAAAAGCCGGGCTTTGCGCCCAGCACCAAAGAAAGGCGGCTCGGGCCATTAAAAGAGCCAGAACTCTAGGACTCTTGCCCTATATCGCCAGCCACTGAGATTAGCCTTTGGCCGACTTAATAACCTCCTTTCTGATAGCTTCAGCTATTTTTGGATTTTTGTTCAAGAACTCTTCAGAGTTCTGCATCCCCTGGCCCAGCTTTTCTTCTCCGTATTTATACCAGGAACCGACCAATTTGATGACATCATGCTTTAAGCCGACCGCAATCAGATCGGCATTTTTCGAGATGCCTTGGCGGTAATAGATATCAAACTCTGTGTTCCTGAAAGGCGGCGCCACTTTGTTTTTAACAATCTTAGCCAGAACTCTGATCCCGATCATTTCTTCGCCGCTTTTAATGGCCGCTCTTCTTTGAAGATTTATCCTGACCGAGCTGTAGAACTTAAGGGCCAGTCCGCCGGGAGTGGTTTCCGGGGAGCCAAAACGGATGCCGATCTTCATTCTGGTCTGATTCAGAAAAATAATTGATGTTTTCGTATTGGCCACAATAGAAGATAGTTTTCGACAAGCTTGACTCATCAATCTGGCCTGAAGACCAATCTGAAGCTCGCCCACCTCTCCTTCTATTTCGGCCCGAGGAGTCAAGGCGGCGACCGAATCGATGACAATCACGTCGATCTCACCTGAACGGACCAACTTTTCAACTATCTGCAAAGCTTCTTCGCCCGATCCGGGCTGCGAGATTATCAACTCGCTGATATCGACCCCTATCTTTTGCGCGTAATCCGGATCAAGAGCATGCTCCGCATCAACAAAGGCAGCTGTTCCGCCTTGCTTTTGAGCTTCGGCGATTATGTGAAGAGCCAAAGTGGTCTTGCCCGTTGATTCCGCTCCGAATATTTCAACGACTCGACCACGCGGTATGCCGCCAACCCCCAAAGCCAGATCAATCGCCAATGAACCAGTTGGAATAGCGGCCACATCCGCAGCCCGAGTTTCGACCAGTTTCATGATCGAACCCTCGCCAAATCGGCTTCTGATCTCGGCTAGCGCTTTTTGAAGCTGACTGGTTTGGTCGGTTTCTTTTTTCTTTTTAGACATCTTATGGAAAAAGTTTAATTATCTTGAAATTGCCCATAAACATCATCTCTTTGATCTGTTTTTGAAGAACCATATTCGCCCATCAGGATATCTCTTGGTTTAGAACCCTGGGCTTCGCCAATAATTCCTTCCGACTCAAGCATATCCAAAAGGCGAGCCGCCCGAGCGTATCCGACCGAAAGCCTTCTCTGAAGCAAAGAAGCAGAGGCCTTGCCGGCTTCGACTACTATTCTTTTGGCCTCTTCAAAAAGAGGATCTTTTTCCAATCCATAACCCAGTTCATCTCTCGAGCGATCAGCAATTTGTTTTAAATGAGATTCGAGCTCCGTTTCTCTCAACCGACCGGAATTATTCTTCACAATGAAGTTGATGACCTTATCCACCTCCTCCTGGGAAACAAAAGCCGCCTGAATTCGCTTCGGCTTTCCGCTGTCAGCCGAGACAAATAGCATATCTCCCCGACCAAGCAGTTTCTCGGCTCCAGCCATGTCTAAAATAGTTCGAGAATCGATTTGAGAAGGCACCTGAAAGGCAATTCGACTATTAATATTGGCCTTGATCAATCCTGTAATAACCTCAACTGAAGGCCGCTGGGTGGCTAGGATTAAATTAATGCCGACCGCTCTTGATTTTTGAGCCAGACGGACAACCGCCGACTCCATCTCTCGCCCGCGAGACATCATTAAGTCGGCTAATTCGTCAACAATAACCACAATGTATGGAATTATCTCCGAAGACCTGTCTTTCCCGGCCAGTTGATTATAGTCCTGAATGTTGCGCACTTTGTGTTTCA